>CBDTZE010000027.1:0-11540 GCA_965364815.1 uncultured Nitriliruptoria bacterium
GGACCTGGCCGCCCGCCTGGTCTCCAGCACGCCCGAGGACCTCGCGGCCATCGCCGGGATCGCGCCCGGCCGCCGAGACGTCATTGCGGGCGGGGCGGTCGTCCTCGACGAGGTCATGGAAGTGCTGGGCCTGGCGACGGTCGTGGTGAGTGAGTCGGACATCCTCGACGGCCTCGCCCGCGGTTGACCGCCTTCAATCCAGCGAGAAATGCGCGCATCTTTGGCGGCCTGACCCAACCGCCTCGCGACGGGCGCCGAACCGAAGGTGACACCTGATGGTGGGTGTCTTCCCTGTGGGAGGGAATTCGACGGCGGTCGGTGCCGAGAGGCTCGGCCGCCGTCTTCCATTTTCCGGTGGGGCGGTGGGAGTTCTCCCCATTTCCCCGGCGTGGCGGGGCGAGCCACCCTTTCCCCCTGCGATCGCGCTGTCGCGGCCTTCGGGGGTGAACACTGGGCGTGGCAACCTTGCCATTCCCCACGCGGACCGAGCAGACGCATGAGCAGCACCTGGCAAGGCCTGTTGGTCGACTCCCTCGACCCGGCATGGGCACAGGAGATCGACGACTTCGAGGCCCAGATCCATCTGCGGATGCAGGGCAAGCTGGACGAGCAGGTGTTCGCCGAGACCCGGCTCCGTCGTGGCGTCTACGGCCAGCGCTACGACAACGGCCAGCGCTTCGACGGCTTCGCCACTCGGGAGATCGCCTACGAGGACAAGCCGACCAAGGGCGTGGACACCAAGTGGGACGCCCCGGGGATGCAGCGGATCAAGCTGCCGTTCGGTGGGCTGTCGCCGGAGCAGCTCGAGGTGATCGCGGACCTCGCCGAGGAGTACTCGGACGAGATCATCCACATCACGACCCGCCAGGACGTGCAGCTGCACTTCATCCACATTGAGGACACGCCTGACCTCATGCGTCGCCTGGCCGCGGTGGGCGTGACCACGCGTGAGGCCTGCGGCAACTCGATCCGCAACGTCACGGCCTGCCCGTTGGCCGGCGTCTGCAAGACCGAGCCCTTCGACGTCGCCCCGTACGCGAAGGCCCTGATGCTGTTCCTGTTGGGTCACCCCGACGTGCAGGACTTCGGGCGCAAGTTCAAGCCGGCGTTCTCCGGCTGCGAGTCCGAGGCCTGTGGCCTCGTCCAACTCCACGACGCCGGATACATCGCCAAGGTCGTCGACGGGGTCAAGGGGTTCAAGGTTGTCGTCGGTGGCGGGTTGGGAACCGTGCCGCACCAGGCCGAGGTCCTCTCCGAGTTCACGCCGGTCACGGAGTTCCTCAAGCAGATCCAGGCGATCTCTCGCGTCTTCGCCCGGCTCGGTGAGAAGAAGAACCGCAACCGCGCCCGGATGAAGTTCCTCGTCGCCAAGCTGGGCATCGAGGAGTTCCGTCGGCTGGTCGAGGTCGAGCTGGAGATCATCCCGCACGACCCGCGCCACGTCTCCTTCGTCGACGGCGAACTCCCGGTCACCGCCGGCGAGCCCGTGCGTGATCCTGCCTCGCTCAATGGTGCTGCCCGCCCCGCCGGCTTCGACGACTGGCTGGGCCACAACGTCCAGGGCCAGCGCCAGGAGGGCTACCGCGTCGTGACGCTCAACCTGCCGCTGGGAGACCTGACGTCGGAGCAGGCACGCGGGCTGGCCGACCTGGCCAGGACGTACATCGGCGACAACATCCGCACGTCGGTGGACCAGAACCTTGTGCTGCGCTTCGTGTCCGAGGGTGACCTCGTCGCGCTCTACGAGGGCCTGGTCGCGATCGGCCTGGCCATCCCCGGCGCCGACACCATCGGTGACGTCACCGCGTGCCCCGGCACGGACACCTGCAAGTTGGGGATCTCGGCCAGCCGCGGCCTTGCCGGCGTGCTGCGCGAGGACCTGACGCGGCGGCTGCCGACGTTCGACCCGGCCGTCCAGGACCTGTCGATCAAGGTCTCCGGCTGCTTCAACAGCTGCGCCCAGCACCACATCGCCGACATCGGCTTCTACGGCAACGCCCGTGGTGTCGACGGTCGCCGTGTGCCGCACTTCCAGGTCGTGCTCGGCGGCCAGAAGAAGGAGAACGCTGCCGTCTACGGCAAGGCCGTTGGCGCGGTGCCTTCCAAGAACGCCCCGGCCGTCGTCGACGCGCTCACGTCTGCCTACGTGGCGGGGCGTGAGGATGGCGAGGACTTCCAGGCCTGGACGGTTCGGCTGGGCAAGCGTGGCCTGCGCGATCTGCTGCAGCCGTTCATGGACGTCCCGAACTTCGACGCTGACCCCAGCTTCTACACCGACTTCAGCGACGCCCGGCTTTACACGATGGGTGACCTCGGAGTCGGCGAGTGCGCCGGCGAGGTCGTCTCGCTCTTCGGCCTCGAGGTCATGAAGGCCGAGGCCGAGGTCTTCGACGCCCAGGTCGCCCTGGACGACGACAAGGACCCTGCCGCTGCCGAGGCGCACGCCTACAAGGCGATGCTGGCCGCGGCTCGCGCCCTCGTCCGCACGGAGTTCATCGACGTCACCGAGGACGCCGACCAAGTCGTCGCGGAGTGGAAGGCCAGGTTCTTCGACAACGAGAAGTTCTTCGACCGCTTCGCCAAGGGCAAGTTCGGTGGCTACCTGCTGGACCGCCACGAGGACCCGTCACCCTCGGGTGACGTCGCCGTCGCCGCGCGCCGGATCGAGGAGGCGCAACTGTTCGTCGAGGCTGCGCACTCCTGCGAGGCCAAGATGGCCGCGCAGGCCTCGGCCATCCTCGAGGGCCCGAAGGTGGACGCATGAACCCGCTCAAGCTGGCCGTTCGCTTCGGGACCGCCGCCACGCCGACGGACCTGCGGCCCACGATCGACGTGTTCCATCGCTTCATCCAGCGAGGCAAGGTCGAGGGACTGGTCCTCGACGTCGCCGACTACCGCCATGTCCCGGACGGTCCGGGCGTGGTCCTCATCGGCCATGACGTCGACTACAGCCTGACCGACGCCGCGCTCACGACGACCCGCAAGCACTGCCGCCAGGACGACATCGCAACCCAGTTGCGCGACGCCCTGCGCATGGCACTGGGCGCCGCCGCCGCCATCGAGGCCGACCAGGACCTCGACGTGTCGTTCGACCGCAACCAGTTCAGCGTCCAGGTCGCCGACCGCGCCCAGGGGAGTCGCGACGAGGTCGCCACGGCCCTGCTCGCGGAGATCTCCGACGTCGTGTCCGAGCTCTACGGGCCCGGGGCCGCTGCCACGATCGTGGCAGCCGACGACCCCCGGCGCCTCCCGGAGGTCTCGGTCGAGGTTCCGGCCGAGGCGGCTGCCACGGTGATGGAGAAGCTGGGCGGCTCGCGCGCCCCCGGGCAGAGTCCGTGGGACATCGAGGCCGAGGAGCTCAAGCGTCTGCGTGACGCCGACGCCGACTTCATCCTGCTGGACGTCCGTGAGGAGTCCGAGTACGAGAAGGTCAACCTCGGCGGGCAGCTCATCCCGCTGGCTTCGCTGGAGGACCGGATGGCCGAGCTCGACAAGGGCGCCCACGTGGTCGTCCACTGCCGCGCCGGTCGCCGTGGTGGCATCGCCGTGCAGCAGTTGCGGGACGCCGGCTTCACTGACGCGTGGAACGTCAACGGGGCGCTGGTGTCCTGGGCCGACCGGATCGACCCGACAACGCTGCGCTACTGACCGGAGGCGAGGTCAGGCGAGCTCGCCCGTGAGCGTGTAGCCGCCGCCGGCTGCTCGGTAGAAGACCACCGCGAGGTAGTACGACTGGGCCTTGGCCTCGAAGGTGACGGTCTCGTCGCCGGGGATCGGAATCTGACCCAGCCCGGGTGGCGTCACGTTCGTGATGTTGCGCCCCGCCTCGTTGAAAGCGGAGCCGCTCTTGCCGGACTCCCAGACGACGAGGTCGTAGTCCGCGACGTCGTAGGCCGCGTCCAGCGTGAACGTGAGCTCGCCGTCGTCCTCGACCCAGACGAGGGTCTTGTCGCAGCGATTGTCGGGAGAGGCCGACGAGCACGTCTCCGGGTCGTGGGTGCTGAAGTGCGTCCAGACGTTGACCGCGCCCGTGTCGGTCGCGCCCTCGATCGTCCCGGACGCGCCGGTTGCGACGATCATCTCGAAGTCGATGCCGTCGGGCGGGGTCGAGTTGGTCGGGGCCGCGGCACCCATCGACAGGGCAAGCGCGCCGACGGCGAGTCCACGAAGGGCATGGGGGAGGGGCATGGCGTTTCCTGGCGAAGCTTCTGTGTGATCCTTCGACGGGGCTGGGCCGAGGCCCTGCCGCGGGTTCGGCTTGCGCCTTGCCGCCTAGGGTGCGACGCATGGATCCACGCCTCGCCCCGGACACGTTCTGGCCTCGGTTGCGCGCCGCGCTGGAGGCCGTTCCCGAGGAGGCGCGGCTCCCGCCCGAGGGTGCACGCGTCGGGGCGGTGCTGGTCCTGATCGAGGACACCGAGGACGGTCCGCGGCTGCTGTTGACGCGGCGTCGCAAGGACATGCGCAGCCACCCCGGACAGCTGTCGTTCGCGGGCGGGCGGGTCGATCCCGGTGAGGGGATCATCGAGGCCGCGCTGCGCGAGGCCAACGAGGAGATCGGCCTCGACGCCGACTCGGTCGAGGTCATCGCGATCGGTCCGGCCTTCTACATCCCGCCGTCGAAGTTCTGGGTGTCGCCCGTGCTGGCGCGCTGGACCGCGCCCCACGAGACCACGCCGAACCCGTGGGAGGTCGACCGCGTCCTGCGCGTGCCGATGTCCCAGTTCCTCGAGCCTGAACGCTGGCGTCGTGTGCCGCTCTCGGCGGCCGGCTGGTCCTGGGCGTGGCAGCTGGACGAGGACCTGTTGTGGGGCGCGACGGCGCTGGTGACGGCCGTGATGCTCAACGCCGCCGTCGAGGGGTGGGCTGCCGACGACGCGCTCGACGGACTCACCGACGACACGACCGAGCGCCCGTGGGAGAACCAGCCCGGCTGGACGCAGCGGGCGAAACTCGAAGGCGATCTTCCCGAGGTCGCCCAGGCGGACCTGCCCCATGTGACCGCCGAGCAGATGCGCACGATCGACCGACTCCTCGAGGAGCTCGGCCTTCCCCTCGGGGCCTTGGCGGAACACGCGGGGCGCGGCGTTGCCCATGCGGCGCGGCGGATGTTGGGCGGCTCGGTCGCGGGCCGGACCGTCACGGTCCTCGTCGGCCCCGGCGGCAATGGTGCCGGGGGGTTGGCCGCCGCACGCCTGCTTGTCGCGGCCGGGGCAGAGGTGACGGTCGGGCTGGTCGGCGACGTCCGACTCCCCGGTCAACTTGCCGTGCTGCTCGAGGCCGAGGTCGAGGTCATCGAGGTGCGATCCGGTGACGACCTTCGTGGCCGATCCCCCGGGGACCTCGTGGTCGACGCCATGGTCGGCTACGGCGCCGACCCGCCGCTTCGCGGCCGACCCGAGACCGCCAACGGGTGGCTGCGCCGTCACGACGTCCCGGTCGTCTCCCTCGACCTGCCCAGTGGGCTCAACGCCGACTTCGGTCTCAAGGGAGCGTGCGTGACGGCGGACGTCACCGTGACCGTGGGGCTGCCCAACACCGGGATGCAGTCCAAGATCACCCACCCGTTCATCGGGGACCTCTACCTGGCCGACATCGGCGTGCCGCCGAGCCTCTGGCGCGAGGTTGGCATCGAGGCGCCGGTCGACCTGTTTGCGCGCGGCCCGTTGGTACGGGTCATGGTCGGAGACCGGGCATCGGACGCGGGAACCCCGGACCAGGGCGAGCTTCCTCGCCCGGACCAGGACTGAGGGCGCGCATGGACGATCCGATTCTCTACGCCGTGCCGTTCTTCCTCGTGACGATGCTCGGGGAGGCGATCTGGCTGCTGCGCCGGCGAACCGACCTGTCGCCCTACGAGCGCGGGGACTTCTGGGCCAACATCGCGATGGGTGCTGGCTCGCTGGTGATCGGGGCGGGCACCGGGATCGTGTTCGGGTGGGCAGCGCAGGCCATCGAGCCGCATCGTCTGTTCGACCTCGACGGGGCGTGGGTGCTGGCCCTGGCGGTGCTTGGTTGGGACTTCGTCTACTACTGGTCGCACCGCTTCAGCCACGAGGTCCGGGTGCTGTGGGCGTCGCACGTCCAGCACCACTCCAGCCGCCTCTACAACCTGTCGGTCGCGCTGCGCCAGGAATGGGGCGAGTGGCTGCGACTGCCGCTCTACCTGCCGCTGGTGTGGCTCGGGGTCGATCCGCTGCTGGTGGCGATCGCTGCCTCGATCAACCTCGTCTATCAGTACTGGCTGCACACCGAGGTGATCGACCGACTGCCCGGCTGGTTCGAGTTCGTGATGAACACGCCCAGCCATCACCGCGTGCACCACGGGTCACAGTCGCTCTACCTCGACCGCAACTACGGCTCGATCCTCATCGTGTGGGATCGCCTCTTCGGGACGTTCCAGCCGGAGACCGAGCGCGTCGTCTATGGGCTCACGACGAACGTCGACTCGAACAACCCGCTGGTCATCGCGACGCACGAGGCGTTCGACATCGCCCGCGACCTGCGGCTGGCCAGTTCCTGGCGCGACCGCGTCGGCTTCGTCCTCCGGGGCCCTGGGTGGGCCGCGGACCGTCGCCGCGAACTGCTGGCTGGCTGAGTCAGATCTCGCGCCACACAGCGTGCACGACCTCGAGCCAGTGCTCCCAGTTCGGCGGGACGTAGCGCTTGGCGAATGCCGTGTCGATGTTCGTGACGTCGTACTTGTCACCCAGGAGACGCGTGTAGGCGTGGATGGCCGTGGGCCAGTCCGCCCAGCGCGACAGCGAACCGCCGGGTCCGCCGCTCCAGCCCCAGGCGTTGTTCCCGCGCTGGCGCTTGCCCAGCGAGGACTCGATGCCGGCGATGGAGATGACGGCGCGGGGGTCGACGTTGTTCGCGACCCCTGCAGCGACGAGGTCGTTGGCGTAGGGGGCCAGCGGCGAACCCTTGCGCTGGAGGTACCGCTCGATGCGGCTGACGGAGATGAGCTCGCCGTCGTCGCCGATGAACAAGGGGGTGTCGCCCAGGGCTTCGTCGAGCGAGGCGGTGATGGCGGCGAGCTGGCGGGCGGCCGGGTCGATCGGCTTGGTCGCTGCCGGCTTCGTGACGGGGGCGAGGGTCACGGCGGACGGGGCGGCGGTGGGCTCGGCGTCGGCGTTGACGACGCCGGAGGTGAGCAGGGCGGCTGCCAGGGCGAGCACGGTGATGTGGCGTTTTCGCATGCAGTGGTTCCGATGGACGGGCGCACCTGCACGTCGAGGGGCCGCGACCGGGCGTGGTCGTTGCGGCCGTCGACACGGCGGGGCGGAGCGGGGGAGGAGAGGGACGTACGAAGGGGCGTCGACGCTCGCACTCAGGCGTGTGACCGGTCCGTTGCTTGGGGACGATCCGGGCGAGGTCCGACGTGGGAAAGGGTGGGACATCGCGCTGCCCTTGGCAAGCGGTCTGTCCGGCCCTCGCTCGTGCGCTGGACGGCCGCAGCGGGAACTCGGACTTGCCAGGCCGTGACTGAACAGTGTTAAGTGAACGGTGTTCAGTGATCGCCGAGCCGGTGACACGCCTCCCGTCTCCCGCCAGGACCTGCCATGTCGACCTCGTCTCACGAGCCGATCGTCTCGCCCCCACGCGACGTGCCGCGCTCGCTGTTCGCGATCCGGCATCGCAAGCCGATCCTCATCCTCGCGCTCCTGGGCTTCCTGGTCGCTGGCGCCTTCAGCGGTGACGCGGCGGACTCGCTCTCGTCCGGTGGTTTCAGCGACGACACCGCAGAGTCCGTCGTCGCCTCGACGGCGTTGCGTGACGTGTTCGACCAGGGCAGCCCCGCGGTCGTGGTGTTGGTGACCGCCACGGGGGGAGACGTCGACGACCCTGCGGTCGCCGCAGCCGCCGCAGCCCTCGAGGCTGGCTTGGCGCAGGTCGAGGGTGTGCAGCAGGTCGTGTCCTACTGGTCGCTCGGTGGCGTTCCTCCGCTGCGATCACGCGATGCTGATCGTGGCCTGGTGCTGGTGACGGTGGAGGCCGCCGACGATGACGTGGTGCTCGACATCGGTGGCCAGATCACCGAGGAGTTCACCGTCACCGAGTCCGACGTCGCCACGGTCGGCGTCGGCGGCCCGGCCGCCACCTTCGACCAACTCAACGACATCATCGAGGAGGACCTGGTCAAGGCGGAGCTGATCGCCTTCCCGTTGACGCTGCTCCTGCTGCTCATCATCTTCGGGTCCGTCGTGTCCGCGGTGCTGCCCCTGGCCATCGGCGGTCTCGCGATCGTCGGCACGTTCCTGTTCTTGGAGACGCTCGGTCAGTTCACGCAGGTGTCGATCTTCGCCCTGAACTTCACGACCGCGATGGGGCTTGGGCTGGCGGTCGACTACTCGTTGTTGATCGTGTCCAGGTTCCGTGAAGAGCTGGATGCTGGCTTCGAGCCGCTGGTCGCCGTTGAGCGCACCGTCCGGACGGCAGGCCGCACCGTCATCTTCTCCGGTGGCACGGTGGCCTCGTCGCTGCTGGCGCTCCTGGTGTTCAAGCAGGCCTTCCTGCGCTCCTTCGCCTACGCCGGGATCGCGGTCGTCGGCATCGCCGTGATCGGCGCGGTCATCGTCCTTCCCGCGCTGCTGGCCGTCCTGGGGCGACGGGTCAACAAGTGGCAGGTCCGCAAGCACCGCCCCGATGCCTCGTCGTCGGGCATGTGGCATCGCGTCGCCGTGACGGTGATGCGCCGCCCGCTCCCGATCGCGACGATCGCCATCCTGTTCCTGGTCTTCCTGGGAGCCCCCTTCGTCAACATCCAGCTCGGCTTCCCCGATGAGCGCGTCCTGTCCGAGGGATCCACGCGGGAAGTCGGCGACCTGATCCGCGCGAACTTCGACTCCGCGGAGGCGTCCGCCGTCACGGCGGTCGCGACGGACATCGGGCCGCTGGGTGGCCACCTCGACGCGGTCGACGCCTGGGCTTCTGAGCTCTCGCGCATCAACGGGGTTGCGCGCGTCGACGCCGTCACTGGCTCTTATGTCGTCGGCCAGCGCCTCCCGTTCCCTGCGGACCAGCCGCTCTACCAGCGCTTCGCCGGGCCGGACGCGACCTACGTGAACATCGTCCCGGATGTCGATCCGCTCTCCGCCGAGGGAGAGACGCTGGTCGCTGACGTTCGGGCACTCGACGCCCCCTTCGAGGGCGTCGTGGTGGGCGGCATCGGTGCCGAGTTCGTCGACGGCAAGGCCGGGCTCTATGACCGGCTGCCGTTGGCGCTGGTCATCATCGCTGGCATCACGTTCGTGGTGCTGTTCCTGAGCTTCGGATCGGTCCTGATGCCGATCAAGGCGATCGTCCTCAACCTCCTGTCCCTGTCCGCCACGTTCGGGGCCATGGTCTGGATCTTCCAGGAAGGCAACTTGTCGGAACTGCTGGGCTTCACCGCGACAGGAACGCTCGTCCTGACGATGCCGGTGCTGATGTTCTGCGTCGCCTTCGGCCTGTCGATGGACTACGAGGTGTTCCTGCTGTCGCGCGTCAAGGAGGAGTGGGACCGCACCGGCGACAACGAACAGTCGGTCGCGGTCGGGTTGGAGCACACGGGCCGGATCGTCACGGCCGCTGCCATCCTGATCTCGGTGGTCTTCATCGCGTTCTCGACGGGGCGCGTGTCCTTCATGAAGATGTTCGGGATCGGGCTGACGCTGGCCGTGCTGGTCGACGCGTTCGTTGTGCGTTCGACCCTCGTCCCGGCCTTCATGAAGCTGGCAGGGAAGTGGAACTGGTGGGCGCCGCCTTTCCTGGAACGGATCCATGACCGGTGGGGATTCAGCGAGCACGTCGACCTGGACCCGGCGGTCGAGGCAAGCCCCGCGGCGGACGCCGAGGTCCACGCATGACGGACGTCACGGGGACCGAGGCGAGGCCGCGCGCGCGCAAGGGTGAAGGTGACCTGCTGCGCCAGGAGATCCTCGACGGGGCGGAGCAGCTCCTGGTCGAGAAGGGTGACGCGGACGCGGTCTCCATGCGGGCGATCGCCAAGGCGGTCGGCGTCACGCCTCCCTCGCTGTACCTGCACTTCGCCGACAAGGACGAGCTGCTCTTCCACGTCTGCACCCGTCGCTACGAGGAGTTCGATGCGGTCCTCGGGGCGGCGTCCAGTGGCGCCGCGAATGCCGCCGATGCGCTGCTGCGGATGGGGCGGGCCTACGTGGCGCATGGCCTGGCGAACCCCGTGGCCTACCTCGTGCTGTTCGGCGTGAAGTCCGACGTGGTCCCCGAGGGGATTGCCGAGGAAGACCTGCCCGGGATGCAGGCCTTCTTCCGGCTCGTCGGCGTCATCGAGCAGGGCGTCACCGCCGGCGACTTCGCCGCCGACGACCCGGTCGCCGCAGCGATCGGCGTCTGGGCCACGATGCACGGCCTGGTGATGATGTTGTTGCGGGGCGCGGGCGACCACGTCCCGATCCCCGAGGACATCGTCGAGTCCGTCGGTCGCCAGGCGCTGCACGGACTGCTGGCCCGCTGACGTCGGCTGCTTTCAGCCGGCCACGTGGTCGAGGTCGTCGTCCCACGCGAGGTCGATCGGATCGTCCTCCGGCGGGACCAGCCCGCGGGTGTGGGCCCATCGTCGGAACAGTGGCGTCATGGCCTTGGCCAGCAGGGCGCCGAGCAGCGCCCCGATGCCGTTGAGCAGGATGTCGTCGACGTCCAGGGCGCGCCCCAGCGGGAGCATGAGTTGCACGGTTTCGACCCCGACGCTGAGCAGCACGCCGGCCACGGTCGCGCCGAGGATGGGGAGTGTGCCCCGTGCCTTGAGTGCGACGGCGAAGCCGAATGGGACGAAGAGGACGATGTTCAGGACGAGGTTGTTGAATTGCTCGAACGGCGATCCCCACCGCAGCATGGAGTTCACGGTGGCGAGCGGTTCGAGGTTCATCCGGCCGTCGATGCCGGGGGCCCCCGGACCGTGCGAAGGGTCGGGGACGATCGTGGCGACGAGGATCGCCGCGATCGACAACAGCAGGCCGATGTCCAGGATGGTGCGGGCGACCGCGTGCCTCGGCTCGACGTCACGGCGAGCGCGGCGGGTGGCCAGGAGGATTCCGCCTGCCACGGCGACGACGGTCACCGCGAGCATGACGAGTCGTTCGAACGCGAAACCGCTGGCGAGCAGCGTTTCAGTCGTCATGGCTCGTTCCCGGGGGCAGATCCGAAAGGTACAGGCGGCGACCGTGCCCCAACGGGGACCCGTGCAACCTGACACCGCGCCGCGCGCTCGAACGGCGTTCGTGATCGAGGGTCAGGCCGGCTGTCGTGCCGGGCGCGGGGCGCCGTGCAGTGCTCGTTCGGCGGCTCGGCGGTTCTTGCTGTGGCGGACCTGGTCGATGCTCAGCAGGACCAGTGCGCTCCAGACGATGGCGAATCCGAGCAGGCGGGTGCCGTGCAGTTCCTCGCCGAGGAAGGTGACGCCCGCCAGCAACTGCAACACCGGGGCGAGGTACTGCAGCAGGCCCAGCGTCGACAGCGGGATGCGGCGGGCGGCCGAGGCGAACAGCAGCAGCGGAATCACCGTCGCCACGCCGGTC
>CBDTZE010000028.1:0-11485 GCA_965364815.1 uncultured Nitriliruptoria bacterium
CTGCGCATCCGGGGGGACATCGTGGAGTTCTACCGGCTGTGGATGGAGGCCAACGAGGCACCCGCCCCGACGACGGTCGAATCGACGCCTGTGGTGCCTGCCGATCCGGCGGCGACGACCGTCGCGGCGGTCGTGGCGCCCGTCGAGGCGATCCCGTCGACGGGGGCACCCGTCCTGGCGCTTGGTCTGCTGGCGTTGGGGGCTGGCGGCGGTGGGGCGCTGCTCAGTCGATCGGGCCGGCGGAGGTGAGTTCGAGGGCGGCGTCGACGGCGATGCGCCGTTCGAGGTCGGTCCGTGCTGCGGAGGCGATGCACGAGGCGTGCAGGGCGACCTGACGAAGGCGTTCGGAGACGCGGTGGCGGATGTCCTCGCGCTGCGGGACGTCCACGGTCAGGACACCGGCGTCGATGCCAGGGGCGCGGGGCAGTGGCGTGAGCACGACCTCACGTGACTGGGCGCGCTCGACCTCGGTGCGCCAGGAGCCGTGACCGGCTGCCGAGTCCAGCGAGATCGCCAGCGAGGCGTGCTTGTGGCCACGTGGCAGGGACCAGGTCTCGAGGCCCGGACCGTCGAGCAGGACGAGGCGGACCTCGGAGGCGCCGGTCATCTCCAGCACGACCGTCAACAGGCGCGACATGGCGTCGGCGTGGTCGTGGCGCGCGGCGACGAGTGCGTCGGCGAGGGCGTCGAGGTGGACCTGCTCCATGGTGCTGCTCCGTCGTGGCCCCGGGTGGGGCGCTTCTTCACAGAACAACGACCTCGACCACGCAGAGTGACGACTTGGGGCCGCAGATCGGCCGATCGGCCGAGGTCAGTACGGGGGCTGATGGCCCCACTGGTCGGCCTCGGCGCGGTCGCGATTGCGGTCGCCGACCAGCACCCGGACGTCGCCCTCGACTTGCGTCAGGCGAGCGAGGATGGCCGCCACGCCCCGGATGAGCATCGCCAGGACCATCATCGCGGCGCCAGCGGCAAACGTCAGCACCCACAGGATCACGGCGCCGACGCTGTCGCCGTCACGAAGGACGAGCCCGCCGGCGACGATGCCGGCCAGGCCGACGATGTACGCCAACGAGGCCGCGACCGCGGCCGCGCCCCGGAGCTCTTTGGGTCCGGGTACGCGATCCATCAGTCACGGCCTCGTGGTGGCGTGTGTGAAGGTTGTCAGCTCAGTGCTGGACGACCTTCTTCAGCTTCTTGGCCTGGTCGATCCACTTCTGGACGACCTTCTCGGACGGCGTCCGCTGGACCAGCTTGTTCTTCTTCTTGGAGTTGGCCTTCAACATCGCCTCGGCGAGGTTGGCGGCGTTGCGCATCTTGAGCTCAGAGCAGCTGTCGACGCCAGCGGCCTCGAGGAGCTCGGAGTACTGGCTGGAGACGCCCTTGATGCGCATGAGGTCGGCGTGGTTGACCCAGGTGAGAATGTTCTTCTCGCTGAGCTTGGTCGCCTCCGACAGCTTCTCGCGCTTCTTCTTCGTGTTGGCCTGCGCGAGCAGGTCATCGCACGTGCGAATGCCCTGTGCTCGGAGCTTGACAGCCTTGGCGTCGCCGACGCCTTCGATCGCGGTGATGCTTGCCACCCGGGTTCCCTTCGAGAGTCTGCTTGCGAGCCACGGACGTGGCGGTGATTGGCGAGAGCCTAAACCGCCGCGGCGGCCATGCGGCGGACCTTCGTCGCGAAAGGGCCATCACCGGGCGTCTCAGCCCCCCACATGGCCGACCCCGGATGCTCTACGCTCGGTGCGTGGACGAACAACTGCAGCGGCTCCAAGAGGTGCTCGAGGGGTACCCCGATGACCGAGCGCTGCCCGACGTCGATGCCGTCCTGCGGGCCGCCGACGTCCCCGCGTCCCTGCTGCTCGACGACGAGCGAGCCCACAAGGTCTGGGTGGACGCACTGACGACCCGGCCGTTCGGCGATCTCCAGGACGTGCGTGTCGCGGCAGCCGAGGTGGAGTTGCTGTTCCTCGAGGTTCGACAGGTCACCGCACTGCTGCGCAGGGACGGCCTGACGTCATCCGAGCGTGCAGAGGCGATCTCCAGGGTCGAAGCCGCGCGGGCGCTCATCGACGACCTGACGCGAAGCCTCTAGGGCCAGTCGATGCTCAGGCGTGTTCCGGCGTGAACTCGACGTCCATCGAGGCGATGCTTCGGATGAAGCTTGACGGATGGCGCTGGACCTCGGCGCCCGGGGCCATGCGGATGTCGGGCAGACGTCGCAGCAACTCCTCGAACAGGACCCGGACCTCCAGTCGCGCCAGCGACGCTCCCATGCAGAAGTGGGGCCCGAAGCCGAATGCCACGTGCGGGTTGGGGTTGCGGTGGATGTCGAACCGCATCGGGTCCTCGATCGCACGCTCGTCGTGGTTGGCGGCGCTGTAGAGCAGCAGGACCGTGTCGCCCTTGCGGATCACCTGGCCGTGCATCTCGACGTCCTCGGTTGCCGTCCTGATGAAGGAGATGATGGGCGTGACCCAGCGCATGAACTCCTCGACCGCCGTGTTCAGCAGTGACGGGTCGGCCTGCAGGGCCTTGTACTGGTCCGGGTTCTGGATCAGTGCGTCCATGGCGCCGGAGATGACGTTGCGCGTGGTCTCGTTGCCGCCGATGAGGATCAGCAGCGACTCGAACACCAAGGCGTCATCGTCGAGGATCTCGCCGTCGACGACGGCGTGGGTCAGCACGGAGACGAGGTCTTCCTTGGGCACCTTGCGTCGGTCCGCGATGACGGCGGTGATGTACTCCCAGAACTCGCCGAAGGCGACGTCCTCGTCACCCGTGGGGTTCTGCGCGTTGAAGTCGGTCATCCGGTCGGACCAGAACGCGAGCTTCTTGTAGTCCTTCTTCTCGATGCCGAGGCGCTCGGCGATGACGTACATCGGCAGCTTCACGGCCACGTCGGCCGTGAAGTCGCACGCGCCCTTGGCGGCGATCTCGTCGATGATCCCCGTGACGAGCTGGCGGATGTGGGCCTCGCGCTCCGCGACGCGTCGGGGGGTGAAGCCGTAGGAGACGAGCTTGCGGCGAAGCTTGTGCTCCGGGTCGTCCATGCCCAGCATCATCGGCAGCAGGATCGGCACGCCGGGACGGAATCCCTCGCCGTTGCAGAACCGCGTGGCGTCGCGCGAGATCGCCAGGACGTCTTCATGGCGGGTGACCGCCCAGAGTTCGTTCTTCGCGTCCCAGTACAGGGGGGCCTCGTCGCGCAGCCGCTTGTAGTCGACGTGCGGGTCCGGCACGTACCAGTTGGGGTCGAGGGTGTCGATGCCCAGGTCGGGCTGGCCGGCGCCTCGCGGCGTGGTCTGGTCGGTCATCGTTCGTCCCTCCCCGGAACCTGATCTGACGGGTCGTCAGATCAGGTTAGGGCTCGTGTGCGCACTTGACCTACTCAGCGGTAGGTCAAGTGCGCCCTTTGGCCGAACGTCAGGAGCAGGGGCCCTGCGAGCCGGGCTGGCGGGGCGCGGCGAGGATGGCGCGGAGCTCGTCGGTGTGCAGGGCGTAGGCCAGGTCCGGGTCGTCCGGGGCGATGGCGAACACGACCCCGACCACACGGCCTTCGACGTCGACCAACGGGGAGCCCGAGTCGCCCTGGCGGAGGTTGGCGGAGATGAACAGCACCCGGCGCGTCGTGCGGTCGCGGCCGTAGATGTCGCGGCCCAGCACCTCGCGGTCGTCCTGGATCCGGGCGGGGGTCGGGCGGGGCGTGTCCTGGCCTCCGGGGTAGCCGACGGTGGCGCCGTCGGTCCCGACGACGGCTTCGAAGATCTGCAGCGCTTCCTGCTCGAGACGGTCGACCGCCAGGACGGCCAGGTCGCGATCCTTGTTGAAGGCGATGACCGAGGCGTCACGCAGGGAGCCGTCGGGGCGGCGGACGCGCAGGTCCTCGGCGCCGGCCACGACGTGGGCGTTGGTGATCACGATGCCGGGTTCGACGGTGAAGCCGGACCCCTCGAAGCGCGACCCGCAGCCGAACGACTCGACGTTCACCGTGGATGCCGTGACACGGTCGATGACGGCCTGGGACATCGCGAAGGACTCGGGCGGGGGGCCGAGTTCGGGTGAGGGGCGCAGGTCCTCGAAGACCTGGGGGAAGCGGCTGTTGCCGATGACGTTGCGCAGCGCCGTGACCGTGTCCGGCGGTCGGGGCGTCGCGTCGTCGATGACGCCGAGGATCGCCGACTGGCGGACCAGGCGGGAGAAGCCGGGGACCTCGCTGGCCGCGGGTGTCAGCAGCCACAGAGCGACGGCGACCGAGGCCACGCCCGCCACGGCACCCAGCGAGCGGTCGACCGGATCCGCAGGCGTCGTGCGCGTCTTCGCGCGCAGTCGCTGGCCGGCCACGTCACCGAGCGCCGAACCGACACCGGCGGCGATCACGAAGACCACCAGGCCCGTGAGCAGTCGCGACTGCGGAGCGCTGGTCGACATCGCGTCGATCACGGAGGGCAGCAGCCACAGGCCCAGTCCCATGCCGATCAAGGAACCGACCCAACTGAGGAGCCGGACGATCAGCCCACGGCGGTACCCGCCCACGGCAGCGAGGCCGGCGAGCAGGATCAGGACGAGGTCGAGTTGGTTCACGACGGGACTTCAGGCCTTCGGGACGTCCTGCAGGGATGCCCCCAACCAGCGACGGAATGCCTCGTTCTGCGATTCGGTCGGGGTGTCCACGCGGACGAGTTGCTGGGGCGAATTGTTCGGGGCCAGTTCGACACCGACGGTCAGCAGGCGTGGTCCGCGTGCGACGGCGACCTCGACCTTGCTGCCGGGCTTGTGGGCCCGCAGCATGATGTCGAGCTTGCCGGCGGGGATCCGCTGGCCGTCGATGGCGACGACCTCGTCGCCGCCTGTCAGGCCTGCCTGCCAGGCCGGCCCTTCCCGCAGGACGTGGGTCACCAGCACCTTGCCACTGGTCTCGTCGACGTTGGCGCCGAACCAGGGAAGGTCGGCGTTCTCGCCATCCTTGAACTGCAGGCCGACGACCTCGACGAGGTCACGGATGGGCGGCAGCGACGGTGTCTCCACGTACTGGTCGAAGAACGCCGTCAGGTCATGGCCGGCGGCCTCGTTGACCACGTCCTGGACGTCCTGCTCCGTGTAGCCGCGGCCGGTCTTGCCGAACCGCTGCCAGAGGAGGCGGAAGGCATCGTCGAGGCCATGCCCCTCAGGGTTGTGTTGCCGGGTCAGCAGGTCGAGGCACCACGCGACGACGGCCCCGTGGGGGTAGTAGTTCACGGCGACGTTGGGGGTGTTCTCGTCGCGGATGTACTGCTTGGTCCAGGCCTCGTGGCTGGCGCGCCGCACCGACTGGCGTGCCGCGCCGGGGGTGTTCAGGACGTTGTGGACCTGCACCGCCGCCTTCTTGAGGTAGGTGTCGAGGGTCCAGACGCCGGCGCGAACCGGGATGACCTCGTCGAAGAACGCGGTCCAGCCCTCGGCGACCCAGAGCGACGGGGTGTGGACCGGACGGGTGATGTCCGGGTCCACCAGCGCCTCGGGGATGATGCGCTTGACGTTCCAGAGGTGGAAGTACTCGTGGGCGACCAGGGACTGGAAGATCGCCTCCCGCTCCGGGTCCTGGAAGGTCGTGACCGGCATCATCAGGACGGAGCCGTCACGATGCTCGAGGCCACCGCCGCCGGCATCGCTGCCGACGGCCAGGAAGGTGTAGTCCCGCTCCAGGGGCAGGTCGCCAGCCAGCGCGACGGCGGCATCGGTGATCTTGGCGCAGTAGGCCGCGACCTTCTCGAGGTCGGGGTGGCCTCCGTGGCCGGCCCACACGAGGCGGTGGGGAATCCCGGCGGTCTCCCAGGTGACGACCCGGTGGTCGCCGACCTCGAAGGCTGCGTCGACCAGGTGCAGGTGGTCGTCGGCCTCGTAGGCGCCGTCGTCCCCCTGGGGCAGCAGGGCCCAGACGGGCTCGCCGCCGGCGTCGATCGTGACGCGGTGGGGGAGGTGGCCGTGCCCCTCGACGAACGGGAACGTTGCGGCGCCCACCAGCAGTGCGTGGTGGTCGTCGACGTGGTTGTTGCGCACGCCCAGTTCGTTGCCGTAGATCTCGAACCGCACGTCGACGGCCTGTGAACCGTCCGCGGCAAGCTGCCAGCGGGTCGTGTCGGGCATCGTGACCGCGACCTCGGAGCCGTCGGCTGCCGTGGCCGTGACCTGCTGGACCTGGCGCGAGTAGTGGCGCAGGAAGTACGACCCCGGCGTCCAGGTCGCCATCGCCAGGACCGCATCGGCGGCCAGTTCGGCCGGGACGTGCACCGTCACCTCGACGAGGTG
Source organism: uncultured Nitriliruptoria bacterium (assembly GCA_965364815.1). Taxonomy (GTDB): domain Bacteria; phylum Actinomycetota; class Nitriliruptoria; order Nitriliruptorales; family Nitriliruptoraceae; genus CBDTZE01. Next base: position 6,286 of record CBDTZE010000028.1, read on the forward strand.
GTGCAGTCGAAGTCGAAGGTCGACGTCGTAGTCGATCGTCACACCCATGTGATCCCCTCCGGGGGCACTCGTTGGCACGTTCCGGATCGGCGGGGCAGGATGGCGGTCCACCGTCCGGACGCCGGACCTCAGGAGCCTAACCGTGGCCGAACTCCCTCTCGCTGACCGCCCCAACGTGATCCTCCCCGCACCGCCGGAGAGCCACCTCGACGCGATCGACCGCGCCCTGTCGCTCGGCGACGAGGCCGCGCGACGCGACGCCGTCGGCAAACTCGTCGCCGCCCACCCGCGCTCGCTTGCCGGCTGGGCCTCGCTCGCCCCGATGGGTCGCGACCCGATCGAGCGTTACGCGTTCGCCCGCGTCGGCTATCACCGCGGCCTCGACGCCCTGCGTGGGAACGGCTGGGGTGGCAACGGCTGGTGCAAGTGGGAGCACCCCACGAACCGTCCGTTCCTGATCTGCCTGGCCCTGTTGGCACGTGCCGCGGGCGAGATCGGCGAGGTCGACGAGGTGACCCGCATCGCCGGCTTCCTGCGCGAGCTCGACCCGGCCTGGAATGACGACAACGTCTGATGGCAGGCCGGATCAAGCAGAGCGACATCGAGGCGCTCAAGGATCGCGCCAACATCGCGGACGTCATCGGGACGTACACGACGCTCAAGCGCGCCGGCGCCAACCTCAAGGGTCTGTGTCCGTTCCACCAGGAGTCGACGCCCAGCTTCAACGTCGACCCGGGTCAGGGCTTCTACCACTGCTTCGGCTGCGGGGCAGGCGGCGACGTTCTCAAGTTCCTGATGGAACTGGAGGGCTTCGACTTCACGGAGGCCGTCGAGCAGCTGGCGCGTCGCGTCGGCTACACGCTGACCTACGAGGACCTCACGGCCGGCCAGCGCCGGGCGCTGGGGGAGCGCAGCAAACTCACGGACGTCAACCAGCGTGCCGCCGAGTGGTTCACCGAGCAGCTCTACGAGGACGAGGGCGCTCCTGTCCGCGAGTACCTCAAGGAACGTGGCTTCGACCGTGCCGACGCCGACACGTTCCGGCTGGGGTACGCCCCCAACGACTGGGAGCGGCTCGTTCGCGCCATGACCACGGCGGGCATGGACCAGCGTGATCTCGTCAAGACCGGGTTGGCGACGCGCAACGACCGGGGCGGGCTGCGTGACCGGTTCCGCGGCCGGCTCATGTTCCCGATCCAGGATGCCAGCGGCGACGTCATCGGGTTCGGTGGCCGCGTCCTGCCGTTCCTCGACTACGGCGACTTCGACCCGCCGAAGTACCTCAACACGCCGGAGACCCCGCTCTACCACAAGTCCCGCGTGCTCTACGGGCTGCCACAGGCCCGTGCGTCCATGTCCCGTGAGGGGCATGTGCTGGTCTGCGAGGGCTACACCGACGTCATGGCGCTGCACAAGGCGGGGCTGACCTCTGCGGTGGCGACCTGTGGCACGGCCATGGGTGAGGACCACGTGCGCCTCCTGACCAAGTACGCGCCGCGGCTGGTGCTGTCGTTCGACGGCGACGCCGCCGGCGCCAAGGCCGCCCAACGTGCCTGGAGCATCGCCAAGGGTTTCAAGGTTGACGTCCGTGTCCTGATCCTGCCGCCGGGTGCCGACCCGGCCGATGTCGTCCGCGCCGAGGGCGGGGTCGAGTCGCTGCGCACCATGCTGGCCGACGCCGAGTCGATCATCCCGTTCACGATCCGCCAGGTCGTCGCCGAACACGACCTCGCCTCCGAGGAGGGGGTCGCCGCCGCGCTCAAGGCCGCAGTCGCACTGCTTGGCGAGGTCGAGGACCAGGACCTGCGTCGCACCTATGCCCGCACCGAGGTCGCCGATGGCCTGGGCGTCTCGATCGAGTTCGTCGTGCAGACGGCGATCCGCGCTGGCGTCCGGCTGGATCACCACCAGGGCGTCGCCACACGCGCCACGCCGTCGCGTGACCGCGCCCGGCGAGGCATGGAGGGCCCGGCAGCCCAGCGCGCCAAGCTGGAGCGGGCGGCGTTGCGTGCGGCCCTGCGTCGACCGGAGTCACTCCCGGACGAGTGGTACGAACTCGACGCCGACGACTTCTCGCACCCCGTCGCGAAGCAGGTCTTCCAGACCCTCGCTGACGCGGGTGGGGCGGGCGTCGAACTCGATGCGGTCTTCGCGGCCGCGGCGGACGACGAGGTCCGGGGCGTGCTCCGCGGCATCGCCATGGAGGAGGACCCGCTGCTGGAGGAGGACGGCCACGTGGCCACGGTCGTGCGCAGGGTGCTGCTGGCCCGGATCGAGGCGGAGGTCGCCGCCGGGAAGGCCGACCTCGAACGGCTCAACCCGTCATCGGAGGAGTACGGGGCCAGATTCGCCAGAATGGTCAAGATGGAGGCCCGTCGTCGCGATCTGCGACGCGCGGACGACTGACGCACGGAAGGTGCGCAACGCCCGCGCGGGCCGCACGCCCTGCAGGAAAAGCCGCCGCTCGGCCCCCCGCCCGGCAACTACGGTCGGGAGCGACACGCCGCCCCAACTGGCGTGTCTCCAAGGGGCCACAGGTGGGCCAACCAGCCACAAGAGGTGCCAGCGTCGTGGACCTCCGATTGCGTGAAGCGGTCCTGCGTTCGGACGCGCTCGTGGACCTGATCGAACTCGGGACCTCGCGCGGCTGGGTCACGCCTGCAGACCTGCGTGCCGCCGCCGAGCTCGAGGGTCTTCCCGAGGGCTCCGAAGACGCACTCTCGACCGTGCTGCGCCGCCGCGGGATCCCCGTTGCGGCCCCCGTTCGGGGCGATGCCATTGCTGGCGACGGGATGCGGCTGTATCTCAACGACATCGGGCGCGTGGATCTGCTCACCGGTGACGAGGAGGTCGACCTCGCCAAGCGTGTCTGGGCGGGGCGTGAGGCTGCGGCCATCATCGACGCGCCGATCCACCTCGACCCGACGCACCGCGGCCGGCTGCGCCGCATCGAGCGCCAGGGCCATGATGCCCACGCCAAACTCGTCGAGTCCAACCTGCGTCTCGTGGTGTCGATCGCCAAGCGGTACTCGGGGCGCAACCTCGCCCTCACGGACCTGATCCAGGAGGGCAACCTCGGGCTGATCCGTGCTGTCGACAAGTTCGACCCGACCCGTGGCTACAAGTTCTCGACGTATGCGACGTGGTGGATCCGCCAGATGATCTCGCGGTCCATGGCCGATCAGTCCCGGACCATCCGACTGCCCGTGCACATGGTCGAGACGCTCAACAAGATCCGTCGCACGGAACGCACGCTGCTGCAGAAGTTGGGGCGAGAACCGACGCCCGAAGAGGTCGCGGTCATCATGGAGATCACCGAGCAACGGCTCGGTGAGATCAAGCGGCTGGCGGTTGACCCGACGTCACTGGACACCCCGTTGGGCGACGGCGGTGGCGAGATCGGCGACCTGATCGCGGACGAGAACGCCATCCGGCCAGCGGATGCCGCCACGTCCCTGCTGTTGACGAGCCACCTGCGCGAGATCCTCGAGACCCTCAAGGAACGTGAACGCCACGTCATCGAGCGCCGGTTCGGCCTCGTCGACTCCCAGCCCCACACGCTCGAGGAGGTCGGCACCGACCTCGGTCTCACACGTGAGCGCATCCGCCAGATCGAGGCCAAGGCGCTGGCGAAGCTGCGCCACCCCTCGACGGCGGACGCTCTCAAGGACTACCTGAGCGACTGACGGTCGCCGGCGTACGGGCGGCGGTCGGGGCGCGCGGCGGCGGGTTGGCAGGGGGTGCCAGCGGGCACTGCTGTGTCGTGCCGCAGTGTGATGTCACACCCCTCCTTCACACTTCGTGCACCGACCCAGGTCCCGGCAACGCCGAGGAGGCCGACCATGACACGCGACGACCACGAGCAGAAGCCAGACACCCAGCCCTCCCTGCTGGATGCGATGGCGGACGAACCCGTCCCCTTCGTCCTGACCGTTCGTGCACGCCGCGCCGTGGCGCCCGATTCCTTGCCTGCCCTTTCGCTGCTTGCCGGCGGTGAGCGCTCGATCCCCTCCCACGAGGACGAGGTCGGGGACGCACTGGCCGACGCCGCGGATGCGTTCGAGGAGGACGAGGAAGACCTTCTCGACCCACGACGCGCCCGGGCACGCGCCCTGCGCCGTGCCGGTACGCCTGTCGACACCATCGTGATCGAACTGGGAGCAGAGCCAACCCAGGTGGTCCGCTGGACCGCGGATGTCACCGCGGGGGCCCCAATGACCCGGGCCTCGGCCCCGGCCGCACCTCGCACCGACCCGGACCTTCCGTCCGCCTTCGTCTCCGGACGTGCGGCCGCTCGGGCGGCCTGGCTGCGTGGCACGGCAGTGTCCTCCGGAGCCGCGATGGTCGCCGGACTCGCCGATGTGACGCCCTTCGCGGTGCGCCTGCGTGGTGAGGTCGGTGTCGTCGCGGGCGTGCTGCAGTGGCTGCGTGACGCCGTCGTCGTGCCGCCCTCCTCCGTCAGCGTCCAGGTCGCTTCGGCGCCCGGCAACGCGCTGGACCGCATCGCCCATGACGTCGCCAGCCGCCTGCAGGTCGACCTCGACCGGGTGAGCCCGCGACCCTGGCCGGGTGCTCCTGACCGTGAGGCCATCGAGGTCACGGTGCGGATCGCCGATCCCCATCTCGCCGGAACCGTCAGTGGTTGGCGCGCGGCCCTGTTGGCCACGCTGATCGAAGAGACGCAAGAGGTCGTGGCCTGACGTCGTAGCGTCCCCGGTTCCCATCCGTCCGGACCAGCCATCGCCAGGATCGTTTGCGTCGCGGGCCCCGACCCGGGACACCTCCTGCCCGTGGCGAGCATCGCCATCGGCCTGCACGCCGCCGGGCACGACGTCCTGCTGGCGTCGGGAGGCAGCCTGCTCGACGAGGTCGCTGCCACCGGTGTCGAGGTCGTGACGCTCCCCGCCCTCGCGCCGACCGCTGGGGATGACGACTTCGCCCACATCCTCTGGCGTCGCGCCGCCTCGATGGCTCCGGCCACCCGCGATCTCGTCGCGCCGTTCGCTCCTGACCTGGTCGTCACGGACACGATCACGACGGTCGGCTTCTTCGTCGCGGACCTGCTCGGCATCCCGTCGATCGAGGTCTCGCCCCACCACCTGATGGACCCCTCGCCGCACGTGCCGCCCGTGGGGCTGGGCCGCGCCCCGTCGCGCTTGCCCTGGCGGGCCTGGGACGACGCGTCGATCCGGCGCAAGCA
>CBDTZE010000029.1:0-11325 GCA_965364815.1 uncultured Nitriliruptoria bacterium
GGGGCGGCCGGGGTCGTCGCTGCACCCATGCGGGGCACGGCGCGAGGGGCGCCACCGACGATGCTGGCCGGGTTGACCGACGCTGCGTCCTGGGCCTGTGCGGCCGGGACCTGCTGGCCCTTCTGGCCCTGTTGCTGGGGCTGGTCGCCGTCCTGGTTGACCGGGAGACGGAAGAAGTACGTGACCGACTCCTCCTTGATCCCGTGCATCATGGCCACGAACGAGTCATAGGCCTCGCGCTGGTACTCGGTCAACGGGTCACGTTGGCCGACGGCTCGCAGGCCGATGCCGTCGCGCAGGGCGTCCATCTCGTAGAGGTGCTCACGCCACTTGCGGTCCATGACGGACAGCAGGACGCGGCGCTCGACCTCGCGCATGACCTTCTCGCCGCCGACCTCTTCCTCGCGGGCCTCGAAGGCCGTGTCGACATCGTCGACAAGGGCGTCGTGCAGCTCCTGGCGGGACACTTCCTCGAGGTCGATCGACGCGAAGTCGTACTCGCAGTCGTAGATGCGCTTGACGTGGGCCTCGAGCTGCTCGAGATCCCAGTCCTCCGGGAACACGCCCTCGGGCGCGTAGAGGTCGATCGCGTCCTCGATGGCCTCGTCCACGTACTTCTGGGCGAGGTCGCCGATCGTGTCGGCATCGCCGTCGATGAGCTTCTGGCGCTGGCCGTAGACGACCTTGCGCTGCTCGTTCATCACGTCGTCGTACTTGAGAACGTTCTTGCGGATGTCGAAGTTGCGGGACTCGACCTGGCGCTGGGCGTTGGCCACGGCCCGCGAGACCATCTTGTGCTCGATCGGCACGTCCTCGGGAATCTGCAGTCGCGTCATGATCGACTCGACCGCCGAGGCGTTGAACAGACGCATCAGGTCGTCCTGCAGCGACAGGTAGAACCGGGATTCACCCGGGTCGCCCTGGCGCCCCGAACGACCACGAAGCTGGTTGTCGACACGACGTGACTCGTGACGCTCGGTGCCGATGACGTAGAGACCACCCGCATCGAGGACGGCCTTCTTGTCGGCGGCGATGTTCGCGGTGTACTCGGCCAACTTGGCGGCGTAGGTCGCGTTCTTCTCTTCGTCGGTGGCCTCCGGCCCCAACTTGTTGACGTCTTCCTTGGCCAACTCCTCGGGGTTGCCGCCCAGGAGGATGTCGGTACCGCGGCCAGCCATGTTGGTCGACACCGTCACCGCTGCCGGTTGACCAGCCTGCGCGACGATGTGGGCCTCACGCTCGTGGTACTTCGCGTTGAGCACGTTGTGCTTGATGCCGCGCTGCTTGAGCAGCTTGGAGACGAGTTCGGACTTCTCCACCGAGGTCGTGCCGACCAGGATGGGCTGGCCCTTCTCGTTGCGCTCGACGATGTCCTCGACCACGGCCTCGAACTTGGCCTTCTCGGTCTTGTAGATCAGGTCGGACTTGTCGAACCGCACGATGTCCCGGTGCGTCGGGACCTCGACCACACCGAGCTCGTAGATCTCGAGGAACTCGATCTCCTCGGTCTTGGCGGTACCGGTCATGCCGGCGAGCTTGTCGTACGAGCGGTAGTAGTTCTGCAGGGTGATCGTCGCGAGGGTCTGGTTCTCCTCCTTGATCTTCACCCCTTCCTTGGCCTCGATGGCCTGGTGCAGGCCCTCGGAGTAGCGCCGGCCTTCGAGGACACGACCGGTCGACTCGTCGACGATCTTCACCTCGCCACCCGAGACGATGTACTCCTTGTCGCGCTTGAACAGCTCCTTGGCCTTGATGGCGTTGTTCAAGTGGTGGATCAGCGGCGTGTTGACGGACTCGTAGAGGTTCTCGATCCCCAGGATCTTCTCGACCTTGGTGACGCCTTCCTCCGTCACACCAACGGTGCGCTTGCCCTCGTCAACGACGTAGTCGCCCGTGGTCTCGCGGAAACCGCCCGGCTTGACGATCTCCTCACCCTTCTTCAGGTTCGGGACCACGCGACGCGAGAAGACCTCGTAGAGCTGGGCGGACTGCTCCGCCGGGCCCGAGATGATCAGTGGGGTCCGGGCCTCGTCGACGAGGATCGAGTCGACCTCATCGACGAGGGCATAGTTGTGGCCACGCTGCTGGACCTGCAGTCGCTTCTCCCACGCCATGTTGTCGCGCAGGTAGTCGAAGCCGAACTCGTTGGTCGTGCCGTACGTGATGTCGCAGTTGTAGGCCTCGCGCTTGGCCTCCTTGGGCTGCTGGCTGTGCACCAGCCCGATGGTCAGCCCCAACCACGTGTGGACGCGTCCCATCCACTCGGCGTCGCGGCCGGCGAGGTACTCGTTGACCGTGATGACGTGCACGCCCTTGCCCTCGAGGGCGTTGAGATAGACGGGCATCGTCGAGGTCAGGGTCTTGCCCTCACCAGTGCGCATCTCCGCGATGTTGCCCTCGTGCAGCGCGATGCCGCCGAAGATCTGGACCTCGTAGGGCTTCTGCTGCAGCACGCGCCAGGACGCCTCACGCACGGTGGCGTAGGCCTCCGGCAGGATGTCGTCGAGGCTCTGCCCGGCCTCGAGCCGCGAGCGGAACTGGCCCGTCTTGGCCTTGAGTTCGCTGTCGGAGAGCTTGGCGTACTCGTCCTCGAGGACCGTGACCTGGTCAACGATCTTCTGGACAGCCTTCGCCCGCTTGCCCTCGCCCCAGCGGAGGGGATTCAGCTTCGCCATGGACCTGTGTCGCTTGTCGTTGTCTTGCGCGCCCGCCCGCCAGCGGTGAACCGGCCCGGGGCGCAGTGATGGGATGGGTGCATCCTACGAGTCTGCAGCGCCTGCCTCCTTCGCGGTGAGCCCGACGGGCGCATCTCGGAGCCCAGCCGTCGTGCGGGTCGGCCACGACGTGCGATGATCCCGGGCATGCTTGTGCCCTCGTCGACTTCGCCGACGGGCCGACCACCCCGTCCCCCGGAGTTCCCGTGCTGCGCGCGTCGTGCCTTTTTCTCGCGTTGGCAGCGCTGGCAACCGCCTGCGGTGGGGACGCGGCCACGGCACCCGAGCGCGCCACGGTGGCCTTCGTCATGATCGGCGACAGCGACGACCTCGGCTACAACCAGGCGGTCCATGACGGGACCCTCGAGGTCGCGCGCCGCTTCCCCGACATCGAGATCCTCCGCGTCCCCAACGTCCCGGAGACGGAGGAATCGGCGCGAATCATGCGGGAACTGGTCACCGAGGAGGGTGCCGACCTCATCTTCGCGACCAGCTTCGGTCACCTGCCACACGCCTACGCCGTCGCGCAGGACCACCCCGAGGTCATTTTCGTGCACCAGGGCGGACTCGAGCCCCAGCCGGGCCTGCACAACTTCGGGACGTACTTCGGCTCGCACTGGGAAGCCATGTACGAGGCCGGTATCGCCGCCGGCCATGCAACGACCACCGGGGTGATGGGCTTCGTTGCCGCGTTCCCGATCCCGGCGACCTACGCCAATGCCAATGCGTTCACGCTGGGCGCCCAGCGGGTGCGCCCCGACATCCGGACGGTCCTTCTCTTCACCGAGTCCTGGTGTGATCCCGACCTCCAGCGGGCGGCGGTCGCGGACCTGGTCGACCGGGACGTCGACGTCCTGGCCCTGCACCAGGACTGCACCACCGCGATCCTGGAGGAGGCGGAGCGCCGACAACTGGCCGGTGTGGTGGGCTATCACGCGGACGGTTCCGAGATCGCCGCCACTCGTTGGCTCGGCGGCGCCGTCTGGACCTGGGGCGACCTCTACGCCGAGATCGTCGCCGACATGCTCGACGGGACGTTCGAGTCCGGTCCGTACACCGGCGACTTCCGTGGCTCGCTCGCCGACGGCAACAACCCGTTCACGCTGACGGAGCCGGGCCCGGCGACCTCGGCGGTTGCCCAGTTGGAGATGGTGTCGGCTCGTCGCGAACTCGCTGACGGCTGGACGCCCTTCACCGGTCCGATGACGGGGGCCGACGGCGAGGTCCACATCGCCGAAGGTGTCAGCCTCAGCGTCCTGGCCATGGACCAGATGGACTGGTTCGTCGCCGGCATCGAGGCACCCTGATCGTGAACACGCCTGACGCCAGAAGAGCCCGACGTCGCCTCCAGGCGGTCGTCGCCTCGGTGCTGCTCGTGGGCCTCCTCGCCACCGTTGTCCTGGTCCAGACGCTGTCACTGCGCGACGACCGGACGCGGGCGGTGGCGCTCGACGCTCGGACCCGCGAGGCAGGCGAACGGGTGAACTCCTCCGTCGGGAGAGCATTCGACGCGGCGGTGGCGGTTCGGGCGCTGCTCGGTCACCGCCCGGACACGACGGCGGAGGAGTTCCGCGCCTTCACCACGGATGGCGGCCTGCTTCGAGGATTCCCGCGGATCTCCGCGCTGAGCTTCGCACGCTGGATCCCGCAGGACGGGTCGGTCGTCGTCGAACTGATCGAACCATTGGAACCGAACCGGGCCGCCCTGGGGCTGGACCTGACCAGCGAGGCGCGTCGCCGCGAAGCGGTCGAACGCGCCCGGGACCGGGGCGTGCCGACGGCCTCGGCGCCCATCCCCCTGGTCCAAGACGACCTGGAGCGGCCCGGCCTCCTCCTGCTGCTCCCGGTCTACGTGGACGGGCAGAGCCATGCGACGGGCCCCGAGCGGCGCCGCAACTTCCTCGGCGTCGCCTCGATGGTCCTGCGTGCGGACGTCCTGCTCGCCAGCGTGCTGCCTCCGGATTCCGAGATCGACCTGCAGGTCGACGACATCGGCCCCGTCGACCTCGACGGTGACGGCACGGCGGTGTCGCTGCTGGGCATGGGCCAGACCGAGGGGCCACGCGCAACCGTCGACATCAACGTGGGCGACCGCCGGTGGCGACTCACCGGCACGCCCAACGACCGGTTTCCCGAGCCCTCGCCCGCGGCACTCATCGCCCTGCTCGCCGGGCTCGCCCTGACCTTGGCCGGGGCGACCCTCACATGGTCCATGGGCAGTGCTCGCGCCCAGGCAGAGCGACTGGTCCGGGATCGGACGCTGGAACTTCTGGAGGCGAACGAACAGCTCGTCGCGGCCGACCACGCCAAGTCCACCTTCCTCGCCACGGTCAGTCATGAGCTGCGAACCCCACTCACGTCGATCATCGGGTTCCTGGCCGTCCTGCGGCGTGGCGACGACCAGATGGACCCGGCGCGGCGCGAGGACCTCCTGCTGCGGATGGACCGCAACAGCCGCAGCCTGTTGTCGCTGATCGAGGACCTGCTGGCGTTCTCCCGGCTCGAGCGCGGGGCCCAGGACGTCGAGCCCACCATCCTGGATCTCGGCGCGACGGTCGGCGCAGCCCTCGACGCCCTTGACCCGCTCCTGGCCAAGGCCACACTGGAGCGCCAGTTGGCATCGGACATCCAGGTCCTTGCTGCGCCAAGCTCCATCGATCGCATCGTCATGAACCTGGTGACCAACGCCGTCAAGTACGGCGGCGCTTCACCTCGCATCACGGTGAGCGTGACACGGGACCAGGAGTGGGGCGCCATCGTCGTGAGCGACGAGGGCCCCGGCATCCGCCCCGACGAACGCGAGCGGATCTTCGAGCAGTTCGAACGTGGCACGAGGACCATCCGGACGGCGGGGACGGGGATCGGCCTCACCGTGGTCCGCCAGTTGGCGCAACAACACCACGGCGAGGTCACCCTGGAGGACTCCGACATCGGCGCCCGCTTCCTCGTCCGGCTGCCGATCGCCACGGCCGAAGCCGCCCCGGCCGGCTCGTAAAACGAACGCGACGCCCCAAGAGGGCGCCGAGTTCGAGGGTGTTCCGGGAGTTACTTGATCTCCAGCAACTTCTCGCGGACGGCGTAGACGACCGCCTCCATGCGTGAGTGCAGGTGCAGCTTCTCGAGGATGTTGCGCACGTGGTTCTTGACCGTGTTCTCCGAGATGAACAGGGCCTTGGCGATCTCCCGGTTGTTCATGCCCTGCGCGACGTGGGTCAGGACCTCCATCTCGCGAGGGGTCAGGCGAGGAGTGGGCACCTGGGCCTTCTCCTCCTCCTTCTTGATCATCGACGCGAACTCGTTGAGGAGCTTGGACGCCATCGACGGGGAGATCAACGACTGGCCGCCGTGGACCGACCGGACCGCGTTGCCGATCTCGTCGATCGAGATCTCCTTGAGGAGGTACCCGTTCGCCCCGGCCTTGATGGCCTGGTAGAGGTCGTCCTCGTCATCGGAGATCGTGAGCATCAGCACCTTGACGGAGGGGTTGTCCTCCTTCATCTGGCGCGCGGCGTCGATCCCGCTCATGACCGGCATGCGAACGTCCATGACGACGACGTCAGGCGCCTCGTCGCGGACGATCTGCACGGCGGTCTTGCCGTCACCGGCCTCGCCGAGGACGTCGATGTCCTCCTCGTCCTCGAGGACCATCCGCAGACCACGACGGAACAGCTCGTGGTCGTCGGCGATCAGGATCCGAATGCGCTCGTCGCTCACCGAAGGGCTCCTGTCTTCCGGGTCTGCGTCAACGGGACGGCCTGGTCACCCAGCGTCGGCCCGTTGGGCCAGCCTAGCCCCAAAGGTTGGCTGGACACGGCCCCTTTGGACCAGCCTGCCCACTCCTGACAGTTGGGTGACACCTGACGCAACGGACCCCACCCGAATGGGTGGGGTCCGTGTCCTGCATCGGGCGGTCGTCGGAACGACCGGCCCTGGTCAGCCGACTTCCTCGTACGCGGCCGCAGACGCGGCAAGTGCCGCCTCCGCCGCCTGCTCATGGGTCGGGGCGCTGTGCCGCGCCTTGGAGACCAACTTCGTCTTGAGTTTGCGGACCTGCCGTTCGAGCTTCGCCTGCGCTCGATCGATCGCGGTCAGGGGATCAGGTGCGGCCGCTTCGGCCCGCAGGTAGTGCCCCTTGGCGTGGAGCACGACCTCGCAGTGGATCTTGTCCTTGATCCTCGGATTCTTGTCTTCCGAGAAGACCACTTCCATGTCGATGAAGCGATCAAAGAGCCTTCGCACCTTGGAGAGCTTCTCGACGGCCTCTGCCTTGACAGCGGCCGGGACTTCCAGGTTCTTGCCCTTGACGACGATCTGCATGCGACCTCCTCGCGCGTTGATGCGCAGGGGAGGCCGCCGGGATCGCACGGGCTCCCACTGCCCGCTTCGACCGAAAGTAGCAACCGCCGCCGACCGCGGGGCGGGGAATCTCCCTCGTCCGAGGACCAGCGCGGCCACACAGACCCCGTGTGCACAGAGCCGGGCGTCACGGACTCCCCGAAGTGCCCGGCTCACGACCCCCGGATCGCGCCAACACCGCCACCTGCAGGTGTTCCACGCCCAGACCCTCCAGGACGCCAGCCATGTCCCTCGCGGTGGCGCCGGTCGTGAGGACGTCGTCCACGACGAGAACGCGTGACGGCACGTCTGTGACGCCCAGGGCATGGAACGCGGGTTCGGCGTGGTGGCTGACACGTCGCCCACCCGGGGCGGCACCGACCCGCCGACCGGCCGCCCGGCCCGCCCCCACCAAGGCCCGTGGCTCGATGCCCAGGACGTCACCGACGGCGGTGGCCAGGACCCCGGTGTGGTCGATGCCTCGACGGCGGATCACGTCGGGACGCCCGGGCACCCAGGTCACGGCTTCGGGCGCGGGGCCGTGCCCGTTCGCGAGCACCTCGTCGACACCATGCGCCAGCAGGTCGCCGAGATGGTCCCAGCCGGCCCACGCACCGCGCGCCTTGGCGGCGACCACGGCGGCACGCACCGGGCCCTCGTAGGTCCACAGGGCGGTCGTCCTCGACCAGACCGAGCCGACCGTCGGGCACCGATGCGAGGCCCACCGATCAGCGCAGGCGTCGCAGGCCGGCACCAGCTGCTCCACCCTCGACGCACAGTCCATGCACCACGGCGGCGCCGCGCGAACACCGCAGGCAACGCAGCGGCGTGGCGCGAGGAGATCACCGAGACAGGAGAACATGCCACAGGATCGCGGTCGGACGCCCCCGCCGGACGACGCTTCCGACCGCCTGTGGAGGACCGCCCGACGTCGACCTCGCTGCCCGTCAGAGTCGGGGCAGCAACTCCAGCAGCAACGTGCCAAGCCGGCCCGCCGCGTCGCGACCGACGTCCAGCACCTCTTCGTGGGACACCGACGCCTGGTCGGGCCGGTGCACGTTCGTCACCGACGAGAAGCCCAGGACGCGCATGCCCCTGGCCTTCGCGGCGATGACCTCGAGGACCGTCGACATCCCGACGGCGTCCGCGCCGAGGGTGCGAAGCATCGCGACCTCGGCCGGGGTCTCGTACGCCGGACCACGCAGGCCGGCGTAGACGCCGCCCTTGAGTTCCAGGCCGAGCTCGTCCGCCACGGCCCGGGCCAGGGCACGCGAGTCCGGGTCGTAGGCCCGCGTCATGTCCTGGAAGACCGGCGCACCGCCACGGATGACGCCCGTGAGCGGCGACGCTCCCGTGAGGTTCAGGTGGTCGTCGATCACCATCAGGTCGCCGGGCGTGAACCCCTCGTGCAGGCCACCCGCCGCGTTCGTGACGACGAAGTGCGTGGCACCCAGCGCGGCCGCGATCTCCACGGGGCGCGTGACGTCTGCGGCCTCGTGCCCCTCATACAGGTGGATGCGTCCCAGCAGCGCGAGGACCGTCCGGCCACCCAGCGTCCCGTGGCGCAGCACGGCACGGTGACCGGGAACCGTCGACGGACGCAGGCCCGGGATGGCCGCCACCTGGATGTCGACCGGGTTGTCGATCGCATCGGCAACGGCTCCGAGGCCCGACCCGAGCACCAGGAAGATGTCGGGGCGCGCGTCGGGCAGCCGCAAGGCGACCGCCGCAGCGGCGCGTTTCACCAGGTCGTCGGGCTTCGTCATGGCAGGCTCGCGAGGGTCTGTTTGAGGCCGACGATCGCGTCGACCGGCGTCGGGTCCCGATCCAGGGCCAAGGCCAGGTGCACCGACAAGAGGTCCACTTCGAGGACGCCGCAGGCCAGGCGGGTCAGCCAGTCGCCGTCGACGAGGTGCAGATGCTCGACCGCGCGGAACCCGGCCTGGACGCCTTCCAGGGTCGGGGCGAAGCGCGCCGCGATGCGGGCGTGCTCGCGTGGATCCCGGATGGCGATCAGCGTGAACGGGTTGTCCTCATGACGGGTGGCGAAGCCGACGAGGGCGTTGTGGTCGAACTCCGGGAGTTCGCCAGCGAACGACGGCTCCTCGGCGTTCTCGGCGACCTGGGCCGCGGCGCGCGCAGCCACCAGCGACCCGACGCCACGTCCACCGAGGAAGACCGGGACGCTGCCCTGCACAGCGGCGGCCAACTCCTTGGCCCGGCTGCTGCCGGCCTCGTCCGCCTCACTGAGCACGGCGCCGGCAGCCGCCGCGGCTGTCACGGAGGCTTCGACGTCGTCCAGCACGTCCCACTGCTGCAGGGTCAGGAGGACCGGGGCGACCAAGGACGGCAGCGAGGCGCGAGGCTGCAGGCCACCCTCGATCGTGGTCGACGTGACACGTCCTTCGGCGGCGAGCTCACCGAGCGCGCCTCCGGTCGTGATGGCATGCACCGGCACGCCGGCGACCAAGGCGGCGGCGACGACGGCAAGCGTCTCCTCGGTGTTGCCCGAGTGGCTGACCGCGATCAACGGGGTCTGGGGCGTCGCCCAGGCAGGGAGCCGGTAGCCCTTGACCGCGTGGACCGGCGTCCGGCCGAAACGCTCCGCACCGAGCCGGGCGACATCGCCCGCGATGCCCGAGCCACCCATGCCGGCGACGATGACCGCCGGCGGGCGCGAACGGCTCGGCGCCAGGTCAGCGGTGGCGACCTCGAGGGAGCGCGTCCACTGTGCCGGCGAGCGCCGCACGATGCCGAGCATGTCCTGGGTGTCGATCACGGCGTTGCTCCCCGGGTTCAAGAGGAGCGTGGGCGGCTGCCCTGCGTGGCCTCGTCCAACAGCATGACGGGGATGCCGTCACGCACGGGGAACTGCAGCGCGCATTCGGTGCAGACGACCACCTTGCGACGGTCCTTGTACTCGACCGGCGCGTGCTTCTCGCACGGGCAGGTGAGGATCTCCAGGAGGCGAGGATCGAGTGCCACGGGGCGTCCAGTCTGGGAAGTCGAGTCGAGGGCCGACGCTAGCGGCGTGCCGTCAGGCGCTGACGAGCTCCGCCACGCGGTCGCGGATGCGTTCCATCGCGGCGCGGTCGTGGCCCTCGGCGTTGAGGCGGAGCAGGGGTTCGGTGTTGCTTGGCCGCAGGTTGAACCAGCCGTCCTCGAGCTGGACGGTCAGGCCGTCCTCACGGTCCTGCGGACGATCGCCGAACGTCGTGGCGACGAGCTCGATGGCTGCCGCCTGGTCGGCGACGGTGAAGTTGATCTCCCCCGAGGCCGGGTAGCGGTCGTAGGGCGCGACGACCTCGCTGAGCGGGGCGTCGGCCGCCGCGACGGCCTCCAAGAGGAACAGCGCCGCGATCAGGCCGGAGTCGGCGCGGTAGTTGTCGCGGAAGTAGTAGTGACCGGAGTGCTCGGCAGCGAAGATCGCGTTCGTGCGGGCCATCTCCTCCTTGATGAAGGAGTGGCCGACCCTCGTCCGCACGGCGGTGCCGCCAGCGGCCTCGATCGTCTCCGGCACGACGTGGGAACAGATCAGGTTGTAGAGGATCGTGGAACCCGGGTTCTTCTTCAGGATCCGGTCGGCGATGACGGCTCCCACCAGCGAGGACGAGACCGGACGGCCGTTCTCGTCGACCGCGAACATCCGGTCGGCGTCACCGTCGAAGGCCAGCCCCATCGGCAGCCCCTTGGCGCGAACCAGTTCCTGCAGGTCGCGGAGGTTCTCCTCCTCGAGGGGGTTGGCCGGGTGGTTCGGGAAGGTGCCGTCGAGTTCGAAGTAGAGCGCCTCGACCGTGATCGGGAGCTTGTCGAAGACGGCCGGGACGACGTGGCCACCCATGCCGTTGCCGGCGTCGACCGCGATGGTCAGCGGCCGCAGCGCGTCGACGTCGACGAACGTGCGGACGTGGTCAGCGAAGCGGTCGAGCACGTCGAGCTCGACGATCGTCCCCGTCGGGGCGTCGCAGGCCGGGATCCCCTGCAGCGCGAGGTCGCGGATCTCGCCGAGGCCCGTGTCCATCGACACCGGCCGGGCTGCGGACCGACACATCTTGATCCCGTTGTAGCCCACGGGGTTGTGGCTGGCCGTGAACATCGCGCCCGGCAGGCCGAGATCGCCGCTGGCGAAGTACAGACCGTCGGTGGACGCCAGGCCGATCATCGTGACGTCGACGCCCTGCGACGCCGCGCCCTCGGCGAACGCCTGCGCCAGCACCGGGCTGGTGGGGCGCATGTCGTGGCCGACGACAAGGCCACCCTCGCCCTCGAGCAGGAC
>CBDTZE010000030.1:0-11235 GCA_965364815.1 uncultured Nitriliruptoria bacterium
CCTGGCCGATGCCGGGTTCGAGCAGGAGCGAGCCGCAGCACGAGTCAACACGACGCTGGTGGCCGAGGATCCCGACGGCAGCCTGGTGGGCACCGTGTCCTGGGAGGTCGTCGACAACGCCGCGCATCTGCGCGGCATCACGACCGCGCGCACGGAGCGAGGCCACGGCACGGCCAGTCACCTGGTCGTGCGAGCACTGATCGAGCTTCGTCGCTCGTCGTGCGAGTGGGTCTATCTGTTGACGCCCGGCGCCGAGGGGCTCTTCGAGACCCTCGGCTTCTATCGCGTGCACCGCGACCGCGTCCCCGATGACATCCTCGAGACCGCGCAGTTCGGCGGCCCGACCGATGCGGCAACGGCCCTGGTTCGCAGGCTGCGCTGACGGCGCGGCAGACCCCGTTGGCTCAGAAGAAGAGCTCGGCACGTCGTTCCTCGTCGAGGAACAGACTGAGCAGCACACCGGCCGCGAATCCGACGACGTGGGCTTCGACCGCGACGCCGGAGGCCGTGTCGGGGGCCGACAACCCCTCGAGCACGAACCACGAGCCCAGCGCCCACCACGCAGGGATCGTGACGACGGCGGCGATGATGAAGATGCTGCGCACGCGCCAACCCGGCACCACGAACCCTGCCAGCCACAGCGGGAAGGGGAGGATCGAGTGCACCCGCGCACGGGGGAAGGTCAGCAGGTAGGCGCCGAGCACCCCGGCCACCGCACCCGATGCGCCGAAGACCGTGGTCACGGCATCGGGGTGGGCGAGGGCATAGCCATAGACGGCGATGACACCCGACAGGACGTAGAAGGCCAGAAAGCGCAGCCGGCCGAAATGGTCCTCGACGTTGTTGCCGAAGACCCACAGGAACAGCATGTTGCCGCCGAGGTGCATCAGCGACCCGTGCAGGAACATCGACGACAAGGCGCTCAGCAGCACCGACTTGTCCGGGGTGATCGACGCGGCGCACTCGCCCAGCAGCGGTCCGAGTTGGCCGGGCGGAATCGCCTGCAGCGAGAGCAGTTCCTCCGGGACGCCGCCCCAACGCCAGATGAACGAGGCCGCGGCACAGCCCTCGGACGGCTGCAGCAGGAAGAACACCGCCACGTTGGCCAGGATCAGCACGATCGTGACGATCGGCGTTCGATGCGTCGGGTTGACGTCCCCGATGGGAAACGCCACTAGAGGGCTGCGCGGAGTCGAAGCAGGTCGGTCATGGACGCCCGGATCTGCAAGCGATCGCTGAGATAGGCCTCGCGGACCTGCAAGGTCTTGTGGTGCATCGCCAGGAGATCATCGCTGCGAACGCTGACCCGAATCTGCCACCGTCCCGGCGCTGGTCCCTTGTCGAAAGAGGTGACCATGCCGTCACGCAGCATCGCGTGCCAGGTCAGGTCGAGGTCCGGGCAGTGCGCCTCGATCGAGCGTCGTGACGGCAGCAGTGCCCGCTGGCCGTCCTCGAGTTTCTCGAAGCGGCGCATGAGATCGAGCATGATGGCCTCGACCTCTTCGGGTGTCGCCACGCCAACTCCTGCTCGCACGGGACGGCCCCGCGATGGTCACGGACGGTAGCAGTGCCCCTCGGCATGGTTGCCTGCATCACACCGCTGCGACCGAGGCTGACAGATGCGCCAATGGCTCCCCCAAGAAGAGGACGTCGATCTGTCGACCGCCTACCGGGCTCTCCGATGGGCCCCGGAGGACCGGCCGGGCATCGCACTGGACATGGTCGTCGGCATCGACGGTGGTGTCACCATCGGTGATCGGTCCGGGCCGATCGGCGGGAACGGCGACCGGATGGCGTTCACGGGCCTGCGTGACGCCGCCGACGTCGTGCTCGTGGGCGCGGGCACGGTTCGCAACGAGAACTACGGGCCTCCTGTTCGTCGCGATGAGGCCGTGGAGCGACGCCTGGCTGCGGGTCGCACCCCGGTGGCCGCGATGGCGATCGTGTCGCGGAGTCTCGACCTCGACCCGACCATGCGTGTCTTCGGTGACCCCGAACGGTTGCCCGTCGTCATCGCACCGTCCTGCGCGCCGCAGGATCGTGAGCGGGTCCTCGCGGACGCGGGCATCGAGGTCTGGCGCGTGGGGGACCAGGAGGTCGACTTCGTTGCGGTTCGGGAACGCTTCGAGGGGCGAGGGTGGCGCGAGGTCCTCTCCGAGGGCGGCCCGTCGTTGAACACCGCCATGTTCCAGCAGCAGGTCGTTGACCACCTCTTCGTGACCGTCGCACCGAAGATCACGGGCTCGGATCGCCACCTCGTCGACGGCGGCGTCCTCGCAGCGGTGGATCTGGAACTGTCAGCGGCGATCCACCACGAGGGAGAGTTGCTGCTGCGTTACCGCGTGCGTCGGTGGGACTGAGGACCGAGGGCGGCCGTTGCTAGCGTTCTTCGTCGGAGCCACCTGACGGGAACCACCACATGAACAACGCGATGCAGCGCTACCTCGAGGCCGCAACCGGCCTGACCAGCATGACGAAGGCCTCGGCCGAGAAGATCGTCAAGCAACTCGTCCGCCAGGGCGAGGCCGCGACCGACAACGCCGGCGATCTCGTCGACGAGCTGCTCGAGCGCCAGCGCAAGAACCGCGATGCCGTCTCGGCCATCGTCAAGGCAGAGACCGGCCGCGTCGTCAAGGCCATGGGCCTGGCATCCGTGAACGAGGTCGAGCGCCTGCAGAAGCAGGTTGCTGACCTCAAGCGCAGCCTGGCCGACGCCGAGAAGACGGCGAAGTCCGCGGAGCGCAAGGCGGAGACCGCGTCCAAGGCGGCATCGGCCACGAAGAAGCCGGCGGCCAAGAAGCCCGCGGCCAAGAAGGCTGCCGCGAAGAAGCCGGCCGCCAAGAAGGCTGCCGCGAAGAAGCCGGCGGCCAAGAAGACGACGAAGAAGGCCACGAAGAAGGCCGCCAAGAAGTCGTCGTGACCGACGGTCCGGTCACCACGGCCGACGACAAGGCCGAGGTCTTGTTCGACGAGTCCTCGATCCTCGCCGGGCTCCAGGACGAGCTCGAGCACGTCGACCAGGTCGAGCTCTCGCTCCGACCCGGCCTGCTCGAGCGCGCCAACGCGGCCCTCGTGCAGGCTCTCGGCGATCTCGAAGAGGTCTGACGCATCGCCGCCCCCCGCCGCCGTCGTCTTGACGCCGAACTCGTTCGTCGTGGCCTCTGTGAGAGCCGCACCGAGGCGCAGGAGGCAGTCGCGGCGGGGTTGGTGACCGTCGACGGTGCGCCTGCCGGCAAGGTCTCCAGCCAGGTCCTGCCGGCGCAGGCGCTGGCGTTGCTCAAGCCGCCGCGCCAATACGTCAGCCGGGGCGGGCGCAAGTTGGCGCACGCCCTTGACGTGTTCGGCGTCGATCCCGAGGGATGGCGTTGCCTGGACGCGGGCATCTCGACCGGGGGCTTCACCGACTGCCTCCTGCAGCGGGGCGCGGCCAGCGTCCTGGGGATTGACGTGGGCTACGGCCAGGTCCACGACCGGGTCCGCACGGACGATCGCGTCGAGGTTCGGGAGCGCACCAACATCCGCGAAGTCCTGCCTGCGGACGTCGGTGAGCCGTTCGCGCTCGTGGTGGCGGACCTGTCCTTCATCGCCCTGCGACTGGTCCTGCCGCAGTTGGTCGCACTGGCAGAACCTTCGGACGGCCGCCTCGTCACCCTCGTCAAGCCGCAGTTCGAGGCCCGTCGCCAGGACGTCGGCAAGGGGGGCGTCGTCCGCGACGCAGGGGTGTGGACAACGGTGCTCCAGGACGTGGTTGCCGCAGGGGCCGACGTAGGCTGGCCGGTGGTTGGCCTGACGGCGTCGCCCATCACCGGGCCGGCTGGGAATGTCGAGTTCCTCGCGCATCTGCGGCGGACCGACACGCCGACCGACCCCGCCTCCGTGGAGGCCGCCGTCGCCGAGGGCCATCGCGTCCGCGGCTGAATGACCTGCCGGAGGAATGCGTGGGACGTCGGATCGCACTCCTGTTGCACCACCACCAGCGCGCGGCGGTGGCCGTGGCCAGCGAGGCATCGGAAGCCCTGCGCGCCAAGGGGTGCGAGGTCGTGGAACTCGTCGGCGACGGCGAGGCACGGCTGGACGACCACGAATCCGTGCTCACGGCCCAGGGGACGGACCTCGTCGTGGCCTTCGGCGGCGACGGAACCTTCCTGCACGCCGCCCACGCGGTCCGCGACCACGATGTGCCGCTGCTTGGCGTCAACCTCGGTCGGTTGGGCTTCCTCGCGGAGGTGGAACGCGCCGAGTTGGGGCCAGCCATGGTGGCCATCGCCGACGGCGCCTGGCAGGTGGAAGAACGCACGACCCTCTCGGTCGTGGCGGAGGCTGCGGACGGTGGTCACCGTTGGGAGGGCTGGGCGCTCAACGAGGTCTCGGTCGAGAAGACGGCTCGTCAGCGCGTCCTGGTCATGGACGTGTCGGTCGGCGGGACCCACATGACGCGGCTGCCGGCCGACGCGATCGTGGTGTCGACGTCCACAGGTTCCACTGCCTATGCCTTCAGCGCTGGCGGGCCGATCCTCTCGCCTCGCGTCGCCGGGACGCTGGTGACACCGGTCGCGCCCCACAGCGTCTTCGACCGGACCATCGTTGCCTCGCACGACGAGGAGATCGTCGTGAGCGTCTTGCCGGACCAGGAACCGGCCGTGGTCTCCTGTGACGGGCGCAGCCCGGTCGAGCTGCCAGCCGGCGGCCGGGTCACGGCCATCGGTGGCGGTCGCCCCCTGCGGATCGCACGCATCGGTGACGTCGACTTCTACGACGTCGTCCGTCGCAAGTTCCGGCTGCGCTGAGACCAGGGGAGGTCGACATGCTCCACGAGCTCCACATCGCCCGCCTCGGGGTCATCGAGGAGGCGTCGCTGCGCCTGGCGGAGGGACTGACCGTGGCAACCGGCGAGACCGGCGCCGGCAAGACCCTGGTGCTGACGGCGCTCGGTCTGCTTTCGGGCGCCCGTGCCGACTCGTCGCTGGTACGAGCCGGTGCGGAGCACGCCGTGGTCGATGCTGTCGTCACGCCACCCGGTGGGGCGTCGGACTGGGGCGTCGAGGACGGCGGAGAGGTCGTGCTGTCGCGCGAGGTCCCCGCCGACGGTCGCTCACGGGCTCGCATCAACGGGCGGCTGGCGCCGGTGTCGGCCCTCGGTGACCTGCTGGCGGAGCATCTCGAGATCCATGCGCAGCACGAGCACGTCCGCCTCGCCCGCCCCGAGGTCCAACGCGGCCTGGTCGACCGGTTCGCGGGGGAGCCCCACGCGCGGTCGTTGGTCCGGTATCGCGAGGCCTTCGCTGAGCTGCGCGAGGCCCGGAGCCTGCTGGCGTCCTCGGAGCAGGATGCCCGTGAGCGTGCTCGGGAGATCGCGGTCCTGCGCCACGAACTCGCGGAGATCGACCTGGCCGAGTTGGACGTCGAGGTCGACGAACACCTCGACGACGCCATCGAGTTGTTGGCCAACGCCGAGGACTTCCGGGACGCGGCGGCGACGGTGCGCAACGCCCTGGCCTCGGATGACGGTCTGGCACACGCGCTCGCCGCATTGCGCAAGCTGCCGGGATCCGATCCGCAGTGGCAGGACGCCACGTCCCGGCTCGAGGACATCCTGGCCGAAGTTCGCGATCTCGCGTCCGTCGTGCGCGACCTGGGCGACGACATCGACGCCGACCCGTCGAAGCTGGGTCAGCTGCAGACACGCAAGCGCGAGGTCACGGAGCTCTGCCGGCGCTTCGGGCCCGACGTGGCGGACGTGATTCGGTGGGCACAGGAAGCCCGGTCACGCCTTGACGAACTCGAGGGTCAGGAACGCGGTGCCGCAGGGCTCGAGGAACGTGTCGAGCGCGCCCGGGCCGTCGCCGTCGAGGCCGCGGAGGCCGTCACCCGCGGTCGGATCCAGGCAGGTGAGGCACTCAGCACGTCGGTGGGTGGCCATCTCGCCGACCTTGCCATGCCGCACGCCACCTTCCGCGTCGAGGTTCTGCCGTCGTCGCGCGGTGACGGCTTCGGGGCGGACGGCGTGGACGAGGTCCGCTTCCTGCTGGCGGCCAACCCCGGCGAGCCCGAGGCCGAGTTGGGCAAGTCCGCATCCGGTGGTGAGCGGTCTCGCGTCTCCCTGGCGATCGAGGTCGCGCTCGCCGACGTCCACGAGGCCAAGGTGCTCGTCTTCGATGAGGTCGATGCCGGGATCGGCGGGGCGACCGCACTGGCGGTGGGGGAGAAGCTGGCGCGGCTTGCACGAGGCCGGCAGGTGCTGTGCGTCACCCACCTGCCGCAACTCGCGGCCTTCGCCGACGCCCACTTCGTGGTGGAGAAGGGCCTCGCCGGTGGACGCACCGTCACGACCGTCCGCGAGGTCGGCACGGACGAGCGCGTGGCGGAGATCTCGCGGATGCTGTCCGGCGACGTCGCGGCGGATGCGTCGCGCGAGCACGCTCGCGAACTGCTCGACCTCGCGCAGCGGTCACGCACGGCCTGACCGCGCGCCGTCGGCGCCTGCACAACAAGCCTCGCCGCCTCGGCTACTTTGCCGTCGGCGCCGGGGGGCGCCGTCACTTGCATCGTCCTCGGAGGGCTGACGCGGCATGACCGCAAGAACGTCGCCATTGAGCAGCGGTCCGCCGCGCAATCTCATGGCCCGCCGCCGCCGGCCGAAGCTGCCAGCGCTTTTGGGCATCACCGCGCTCCTGGCCATCCCCGCCGCGCTCGGGGCGGACCAGGATCCCGACGCGTTCTCGGGCACGCGCCTGACCGCCGCCGGCCTTGCCGGTCCGGACGGGCAGCCGTTGGTCATCGAGGGCCGTCCCGTGGAACGCTTCGCCGTTCCTCCCCTGATGGCTCACGTGGGTCAGCTGCAGCTGCTCCTGCCTTCGCTCGAGGTCGTCCTCGTGGGCTTCCACGAGGCGTCGTTCCAGGACGCCGTCGGGCTTGGCCCGATCGGCACGCTGATCGACAACCAGAACACCACGAAGTTCGTCGACGACCAGGTCGGCCGCGGCGAGACGGACTTCCACATCCTCGCGTCGCGCGGCCGCTACCAGGGCGCCACCACCGCGGTCGACGTGGTCCTGGCGCCGGGCATCAACGTCTTGTCGCCGGTGACCGGGACCGTCACGGACGTCCGGAAGTACCAGCTGTACGGCCGGTACGAGGACACGCGGATCGAGATCCAGCCCGACGATGCGCCGGAGTTGCGAATCGTGCTGATCCACGTGCGTGGCGTGGACATCCGCACCGGCGACCGGGTCGTGGGTGGGGAGACGATCCTGGCCGAGGAGGCCAACGTCTTCCCCTTCTCCAGCCAGGTGGATCGCTACACCGAGCCCGACCGCTATGGCCACGTGCACATCGAGGTCAAGCCCCCCGGGCAGCCGACAACCGACTGACGTCCGATCGGTCCCGTCCGCGCGCGGTCGTTGCCGTGGGCCCGGGCTCGTCGATACCGTCCCTTTGGCCGCGCTCGGGCATCCCGTCGCCGCGACGGCCGTGGAGGTCCTCGTGGTGCAGGCCAAGCACATCTTCGTCACCGGAGGGGTCTCCTCCGCTCTTGGCAAGGGCATCACGGCCGCCTCGCTGGGTCGCCTGCTCAAGGAACGCGGTCTGCGCGTCACGATGCAGAAGCTCGATCCGTACATCAACGTCGATCCCGGCACGATGAACCCGTTCGAGCACGGCGAGGTCTTCGTCACCCACGACGGCGGTGAGACGGACCTCGACCTCGGGCACTACGAACGCTTCGTCGACGTGCAACTGCTGCGAGGGTCTTCGGTCTCCAGCGGCCAGATCTGGCAGTCGGTCATCGCCAAGGAGCGCCGCGGCGACTACCTGGGCAAGACCGTCCAGGTCATCCCGCACATCACCAACGAGATCAAGGATCGCGTCCACGCCGTGGCCGAGGACGCCGACGTCGTCATCACCGAGGTCGGCGGCACGGTCGGCGACATCGAGGGCCTTCCCTTCCTCGAGGCCATCCGTCAGATGCGCTACGACGTCGGCCGCGAGAACATCTGCTACATCCACTGCGCCCTGGTGCCGTACATCGCCGCCTCGGGTGAACTCAAGACGAAGCCGGCCCAGCACTCCGTGCGCGAGCTCCGGTCCATCGGAATCCAGCCCGACGTGCTGGTCCTTCGCGCCGACCGCGACCTCGATGACGCGATCAAGCGCAAGGTCGCCCTGCAGTGCGACGTCGAACTCGACGCCGTCATCGCCGCCCTGGACGTGGACAGCGTCTACGAGGTCCCGCTCAACATGCGCGCCGAGGGCCTGGACCGCGTGGTCGTCCGTCGCCTCGGGCTCCCGGAGGTGGAGCCGGACCTGACGGACTGGACCCGCCTGGTCAACCGCACGAAGGCGGCGCGTGAACCGATCCACATCGCCCTCGTCGGCAAGTACATCGAACTGCCGGACGCGTACCTGTCCGTGGTCGAGGCCCTGCGTCACGCCGCGATCCGGCACGGAAGCCAGCTGGAACTGAGCTGGGTCTCCAGCGACGAGCTCGAGATCGAGGGAGCAACGGACAAGCTCGGCCGCGCGGACGGCGTCGTCGTACCGGGTGGCTTCGGCTACCGCGGTGTCGAGGGCAAGGTCGCGGCCTCGAAGTTCGCCCGTGAGCATGGCGTCCCCTATCTGGGGCTGTGCCTCGGGCTCCAGTGCGCCGTCATCGACGTTGCGCGCAACCTCGCCGGCCTGCCGAACGCCCACTCCGCCGAGTTCGAGCCCACGACCGCAGAGCCGGTCATCCACCTCATGCACGACCAGCGGGACGTCGAGGACAAGGGCGGCACGATGCGCCTTGGTTCGTACCCGGCCAAGCTGCTCGACGGCACGAAGGTCCGCGAGGCCTACGGCGAGCCGGTCGTCTACGAGCGCCACCGTCACCGCTTCGAGGTCAACAACCGCTACCGGCCGGCACTGGAGGCCGCCGGGCTGGTGTTCAGCGGTGTCTCGCCCGACGACCGCTTGGTCGAGTTCATCGAGTTGGCCGACCACCCGTGGTTCGTCGCAACCCAGGCGCACCCCGAGTTCCTGTCGCGGCCCAACCGTCCGCACCCGCTCTTCGACGGGTTCATGTCGGCGGCGAAGGAAAACCGTCGTCAGACCCAGGGCCGCCTGCCGGTCGACCTCGACGAGCCCACGCAGGGCGAGGTCGAGGAGGCACTGAGCCACCAGGTCGCCGACCGTTGAAGCGGGCCCTGATCGGTGCCGTCCTGGTCGTCGTCCTCGGCATCGTCGGGGCGGGTTGGTACTACGCCGGGCAGGCGCTCCAGCCCGGCGGTGCTCGCGTCACGACGCCCGAGGAACTCGTGGTCGGCGCCATCGTGGACGGGCGCATCACCATCGCCGTGGGCGAGGACCCGTCGGGCAACGCCCAACTCGACACCCTCGGCCTGCTCTATCCCGGCGGCTACGGCCTGCTCACGGGACCGGCCGAGGTCGGCGCGTGCCCAGAGCCGGGCGCTGAGGGCACCTGCGTCACGCGTGACTTCCAACTGGTGACCGGCGTTTCGCCCGCGCACGCCACCGCGGTCCGCATCGACGAGTACGCCGTCGCGCCCGGCCAGCCGTCGGAGGCACTCGGCGTGGAGGTCGAGGTGTTGGACATCGCGATCCCGGGCGGCATCGCCCCGGCGTGGTGGGTTCCGCCGGCCGTCGACGGTGGCCCCGTGGCAGTGCTCGTCCACGGACGGGGCGGCGCTCGCGATGAGATGTTGCGGATCGCGACCATCCTGCAGCCCCTGGGGTACGGGATCCTCGTCCCGTCCCATCGCGGCGATGGTGTCGCACCGGACCCGGAGGACGGGGTCGCGACCTTTGGCAGCAAGGAGTGGCTCGACGTCGCCGTCGCCATCATGGATCCGGCCGTGCCGCGTGATTCGCGGCTCCTGATGGTCGGCTACAGCCAGGGCGCCGCGCTGGTCGGCCATCTGCTCGCTGACGGGGACGTCGCCGACCGCGTGGATGCCGTCATCCTCGACAGCCCGCTGATCGGCCTCGACGACGCCATGGTGTTGCAGGCCAGGCTGGCTGGCATCCCGAACGTGCTGGTCCGTCCAGTGTTGGAGTCTGCGTATCTCTTCGCCCGCACGCGCGGCTTCGACTTCGGCCGGGGCGAACTGGTCGACAGCCTGGCCGAGCAGCCCCGGCCGATCCTCTTGTTCCACGGGCCGGACGACACCTTCGTCCCGGTGGGTCCCTCGGAGCGGCTGGCGGCCCAAGACCCCCGCGGTGTGACGTACGTTCGCGTGCCCGGCGTCGATCACGTCCGCTCGTGGAACCATGATCCGCAGGCGTACGGCGCCGCGGTGACGTCCTTCCTCGACGCGAACTTCTGACGTCGACCCCACGACGACGAGGTCCTCGCATGTCCGGTTGGTTCGAGACCGTTTCCACGACACACCCCTACGCCGGCGGGTTCTTCTCCGTGCGTGCCGACGAGGTCTCCATGCCCGACGGTGGCACGGCCACCCGTGAGGTCGTGGAGCACACCGGCGCCGTGGCCGTCGTCCCACTGATGGACGACGGGACGGTCGTCCTGCTTCGCCAGTACCGCCACGCCCTGGGCACCTATGTCGTGGAGATCCCTGCCGGGAAGTTGGACGTCGACGGCGAGGACGTGGAGGCCGCGGCCAACCGTGAGTTGATCGAGGAGATCGGTCACGTCGCCGGCAAGCTCGAACTCCTCGGGACGTTCCACAACTCCGTGGGCTGGACCGACGAGGTCACCCACCTCTATCTGGGCACGCAACTGGAGGGCGCGGATCGTCCTGCGGGCTTCACGGCCTCGGGCGAAGAAGCCGACATGGAGTTGCTGCGTTGGCCGCTGGACGTGGCGCTGGCGGCGGTCCGCGACGGGACGATCACCGACGCCAAGACCATCATCGGACTGCTGCGCGCCGAGGGCCGTTGACGGCCGGATGTCCGTCCGTGGGCGGACATTGAACGACGTGTCGCAATGCCGACAGGGCACCACGGACGGGGCGTAGGGTCAGCTCATCAACGGCGCAGCACCTTTCCGCGCCGGTTACCGGGAGCCAGACACATGCGCATCGGCGTGCCCTCAGAGGTCAAGAACAACGAGTACCGGGTGGCCATCACGCCGGCGGGCGTCCGGGAAATGGTCGAGAACGGCCACCAGGTCCACCTCGAACGTGATGCCGGCGCCGGCTCGTCGATCCCCGATGTGGACTACGTCAGCGCGGGCGCCACGATCGTGCCCACCGCCGAGGACGCCTGGTCTCAGGAGCTCGT
>CBDTZE010000031.1:0-11227 GCA_965364815.1 uncultured Nitriliruptoria bacterium
GGCTGCTGGCTCCGGCTGCGGACGCAGGTGCGGCGGCAGGACCTTGGCGGCCTTGCCTCCACCCGGGGGCGCGACCTTGGCCGCCTTGCCGCCGGTGCCGGCACGCTTGCTCTCGAGCTCTTTGGCGCGCTTCTTGAGGCGCTCGAGCTCGGCTTCTTCGGCCTGTTGCTTCTTCGCGGTCTCGGCGTCGCGTTGTGCACGCGACTGCCCGATGGACTCACGGAAGCGGACGGCGTCGGACTCTTCGAGGGACGAGGAGTGCGACTTCGCCTCCACGCCGAGCTCGACAAGTCGCCGGAGAACTTCCTTGTTCTCCAGCCCCGTCTCTCTGGCCAGTTCGTAGACGCGGACCTTGCTCACTCGTCCTGCTCCTCATTGCCGCTCGCGACGCCGTGATCCGGGGTCGCGGTGTGTTCCACCAACGCCCGCAGCGCCACGAGGGCCGGTCGTACATCGTCGTCGGGGCCACATCGCAGTGCGCGGCGCAAGACCTGGGCCCCGCGGTGTTCCAGTCGTCCCACACACGAGGTGGTGGGACAGACGTTTGCACCGCGACCTTCCAGGTGCCGTGGGATGTCGAGTCGTGGACCGTCGGACGTCTTCGCCACCCGCACGAGTTCGTGCTGGGGTCGACGACGGCGACAGGCCACGCAGGTCCGCACGGGCCGAATGCGCACTGGCAGCGTAACTCCTGTTGGTTGGTCCACCGCATCGTTCGTGCGGTGGGAAATCTGGTCAGGCGTCGGTCTGCTCGGATGCCGCCTCGGCGGCCTCGGTGGCAGGCGGTGCGTCGGCAGCGGCGTCAGGCGCAGCAGCCTCGGCGGGGGCGTTCTTCGCGTCGTCCGCGGGAGTGTCGCCGTCCTCGGCCTCTTCGGCCTCTTCGAGGGCGGCCTCGGTGACCTCCTCGGAAGCGGCGAGCGAGGCAGCGACGGCGGCGGCGCCCTCGTCGTTGAGGGGCTGGCCGTACTCGTCGACCAGGCCGGCGTCGAAGGCGTCCTGGAAGGCGCGCTGCTCCGCGGCGAACTGGCTCTCGGACTTGATGTCGATGCGCCAGCCGGTCAGGCGGTAGGCCAGGCGGGCGTTCTGGCCCTCACGGCCGATCGCCAACGACAACATGTGGTCGGGGACCACGACGACGGCCGCACCCTCGTCCTCGTAGAGATAGACGTTGGTGACCTTGGCTGGCGACAACGCGTTGGCGACGAGCCGGACCGGGTCCTCGTCCCAACGGACGATGTCGATGCGCTCGAGCTCTTCGTTGTGCAACTCACGCTGCACGGCCTTGGCGCGCTGGCCGGCCGGGCCGACGCAGGCGCCGACGGCGTCGACATCGGCGTTGTGCGAGCGGACGGAGACCTTGGTGCGGTGTCCCGCATCGCGGGCCACGCCCATGATCTCGACGATCCCGTCCTGGATCTCGGGGACCTCGAAGGCGAACAGTGCCGCGACGAAGCCCTCGTGCCGACGCGAGGTGACGATCTGCGCCCCACGCTGCTGGCGACGGACCTCGATGACGAGGGCCTTGGTGTGCTGCCCGTGGTCGAGGCGCTCATTGGGCACCTGCTCGCCGAAGGGCAGCAGGGCCTCGGTGCGTGCAAGCTGCAGCAGCGTGACGTTGCCCTGCAGGCTCACGGTGCCGGACACGACGTCACCCTCACGGCCGGAGTACTCGCCGTAGGTGACCTCGCGCTCTGCCTCGCGCAGACGCTGCAGGAGGACCTGCTTGGCCGTCTGGGCGACGATGCGACCGAAGTCGTGGACCTCTTCGACCCACTCGCGGACGATGTTGCCTTCGTCGTCGAGTTCCTGGCCGTAGACGGTGATCTCACCCGTGGCGCGACTGACGACCACACGGGCCTCGTCGCATTCGGACTGCGAGGACCGCTTGTAGGCCGAGGCGAGCGCGGCTTCGAAGGCCTCGACGACCGTGTGGAAGTCGATGCCCTTCTCACGCTCGATCTGGCGGAAGACGTCGATGTCGATCTTCATGCGAAAGCTCCACTTCTGCGATGCGTCACGTGATTCACCACGGCAGCACCACCTTGGCCCGCTCGACCATGTCGAGCGGGATCGTCACCATCCGACCCTTGACGTTGAGAACGATGGCGTCGTCGTCCGCTTCCGCGAGCTTGCCCTCGGTCTCCGTGGGCTCACCCTTGGCCTCGTGCTCCACGCGCAGGTTGCGCCCGACGTTGCGCACGAAGTGGCGCGGCTCCGTCAGGGGCCGGTCGACGCCCGGGGACGTGACCTCCAGCGTGTAGCCACCGGGGACGACGTCCTCGTCCTCGTCGAGCAGTTCAGACAGCCCGCGAGACATGGCGGCAATCTGGTCGACGTCGACACCTTCGTCACCGTCGATCATGATGCGCACCACACGGCGGCCGCTGTGGCCACTGACCTCGACCTCGACCAGTTCGACGCCAACCTCGACAGCCACCGGCTCAGCGAGCCCGCGGATGGCCTGTTCGATGGCCTTGGCGTCGTCGCCCACGTTCGGCGCTCCTGTCGGTCAGATCTGTCGGGGTGCATGCACGCGGCCGGCCCCGTGACGTCCCGTGGGAGGTCGGCGGGCCGGCCGAAGCGGTTCTCGGTCGGTTGTCTCGTGGGTGCTTGGCGGGCCTGGAGGCCCGGTGTCGCACCGAACGAAAGAAGCGGGCCAGTTCGGCCCACTTCGTGCTCGGGATGGTAGCAGGCAGGCCCCTGCAGGCCGTGGGCGGCGTGCGGCCGCGTACGCCAGCCGGCTCAGACCGTGACGCTCGGCGTGCCCGAACCACGCTCGGCACGGATCTCCTCCGCCATCTCCGTCGCGAAGTGCACGATCGCCTCGACGATGTCGGACTCCTGCACCGTCGCGATCGTCTCGCCGCGCTTGAAGATCTGCCCCTTGCCGTTGCCTGCCGCGACGCCGATGTCGGCCTCGCGGGCTTCGCCGGGACCGTTGACAACGCAGCCCATGACGGCGACACGCAGGGGCACGTCGATCTTCAGCTTCTCGAGTTCGCTCTGGACGGACTCGGCGAGGGTGAAGACGTCGACCTGGGCGCGGCCGCAGGACGGGCACGAGACCACGTCCAGTCCGCGCTCGCGAAGGTGCAGCGACTCCAGGATCCCGATGCCGACCTTGACCTCTTCGACGGGGTCGGTGGACAGCGACACGCGGATGGTGTCGCCGATGCCCTCCGCGAGGAGCGCGCCGATCCCGACGGCGGACTTGACCGAGCCGGTCTTGAGCGGGCCCGACTCCGTGACGCCGAGGTGCAACGGGTAGTCGCAGGCCTCCGCGAGCAGGCGGTAGGTCTGGATCATCACCCACGGGTCGGAGTGCTTCACCGAGATCTTCGTGTTGAAGAAGTTGACGTCCTCGAGCAGGTGGATCTCGTCGAGCGCCGACTGGACCATCGCGGCCGGCGTGGGACCGCCGAACTTGTCGAGGATGGCCTGCTCCAGGGAGCCACCGTTGACGCCGATGCGGATCGCCACGCCGGCCTCGTCGGCGGCCTGGCCGATCAGCTTGACCTTGTCGTGCTTCTTGATGTTGCCCGGGTTGATCCGGACACCGGCCGCCCCGGCCTCGATCGCGGCCATGGCGTACTTCCACTGGAAGTGGATGTCGACGATCACCGGGATCCGGGACTGGCGCACGATGGCTTCGAGTGCATCGGCGTCCTCCTGGCGCGGGCACGCCACGCGGACGATGTCACAGCCCGCCGCCTGGAGTTGCGCGATCGCCTGCAACGTCGCGTCCACGTCGTGCGTCGGCGTGATCGTCATGGACTGCACGGTGATCGGGTGCCCCGAGCCGATCGGCACCGGCCCGAGGTTGACGGTCCGGGTGGTGCGACGAACCGGCCCCTGCAACGGGGCGGGGGCGGGTGCCGCTGCCTGGGACGCGGCAAGCACCGCAGCAGCGGCGCCGACGATCGGCAGATGACGGGACGGGTCGGTGGCCACTTCAGACCTCGTGGTTGCGATGGGTGGTGCGGCGGAGCGTGCCGGTCAGCGCAGGCTGACCGGGTTCACGACATCCAGCCACAGCAGCATGACGGAGACGCTGCCGACGAGCACGATCACGGGGATCGCGACGGCGGTGACCGCACGCGGGTCGACGCGGAAGTCGGCGACCTTGCCCATGGCGCTCCGGCCCGTGTTGACGACCTTCTCGACACCGAGGACCGCGAGGTGCCCGCCGTCCAGCGGCGGCAGCGGCAGGATGTTGAAGATCCCGATGAAGACGTTGATGGAGGCCAGCAAGGTCGCGAGCGTGAGCCAGAGACCGAAGGCGCTGGCGCCCTCGGCTGCAACACCGGCAGCGCCGACCACGGAGATCGCGCCCTCCGCGTTGCGTCCTTCCTCGCCGGAGACCTGGGCGAAGATCGAGCCGATGCCCTCGGGCCCGAAGACCGTGCCGAGCATCCCGACCGTGCGGAACGCCAGGTCGGGCACGGAGCTCTCACCGACGAAGGTGCGCACGGCGGCCTCGCCGACGGGCAGCGGCTGGTTGTCGACGATCGGGATGAACCCGAGGCGTCCGAACGCCTGCCCGGTCTCCTCGTCGAGGACGGGCTCACCGGCCTCGTCGACGGCGAGTTCGGGAGTCGCCACCAGCTCGAGCGACACGTCATCGCGCACCACGGAGAAGGTCAGCGCCGTCCCCGGGTTGTCGCGGATGGTGTTGCGGATGGCCTCGAAGTCGTCGACGGGCGCGCCGTCGATCGCGACGATGTTGTCGCCCTGCTGGAGACCTGCCGCGGCTGCCGGGGTGTCGTCGATGACCTCGTCGACGGTGCTGAACACCACGACGGGACCGGACAGCCAGAGGATCAGGAAGACCAGCACGACGGCCTGGACCATGTGCATGAACGAGCCGGCGGACAGGACGATCGCCCGCTGCCAGGCCGGCGCGTCGTGGAAGAACCGACCTTCGTCGCCCTTGGTCAGCCGGTGGAAGAGGTCGCCGTGACGGCCCGTGTCACGCACGTGGGCCAGGACGGCCTGGCGCAGACGCACGTGGACCTCGTCGACCGTTGCATCGGCATCGAGCCCTTCGCGGGTCGCGCCCACGATCCGGGCGCGGGTGTCCGCGTCGGTTCCGCGTTCCTCGAGCGTGGCGTCGAGGCGGTCCCAGACGACGGCCGGGACGGCCGGGCTGTGCAGGACGTCCACGCCGGCCCGCTCTGCGGCCTCACGGCGGAGCTCGGCGATGCCCTCACGGTCGAAGACCTCGTCGGCGATGCCGGGACGGCGCTCGTCAAGTGGCGACATTCCCAGGATGCGAACGAAGCCGCCGAGCGGGAAGGCCTTGACGCCGTACTCGGTCTCGCCTCGGCGCGTCGACCACAGGGTCGGGCCGAAACCGACGAAGAACCGGTCGGCGCGCATCCCGAAGCGCTTCGCCGTCCAGAAGTGGCCCCACTCGTGGAGCATGATCGAAAGGATGAGCCCGACGGAGAACAGGACGATGGCGAGGGTGCTCGTCACGTGACAGCTCCAGGGATGGCGGGGGGTGGTGGTCGGGCGAGCCCGGCTGACAAGGGTGCCGTGTCCGGCTCAGGCCAGCAGGGCGTCCGCGCGCTGGCGGGCCCAGCGGTCTGCGGTGACAACGTCTTCCAGATCGCGGACGTTCCCGCCCTCGTGCTCGTCGAGCACCTGGGCGACGACCTCCGCGATGCGCAGGAAGGGCAGCCGGCCGTCGAGGAAACAACCGACGGCCTGTTCGTTCGCCGCATTCATGACCGCCGGATGGGTGCCGTGCGCGCGGCCGGCTCGCTCGGCGAGGTCGAGGGCCGGGAATGCCTCGCGGTCCGGTGGCTCGAAGGTCAGCGTCTGCGCCGTCGTCCAGTCCATGGCGGTCGGGGCGTGGGCCAACCGATCGGGCCAGCCCAGGGCCAGCTGGATCGGCAGTCGCATGTCCGGCGGCGTGAGTTGCGCGATCGTGGATCCGTCGACGAACTCGACCATGGAGTGCACGATGGACTGCGGGTGCACCACCACGTCGAGTTGGTCCCACGGGACGTCGAAGAGCAGGTGGGCCTCGATGAGCTCGAGTCCCTTGTTCATCAGCGTGGCCGAGTTGATCGAGATCACGCGACCCATGTCCCAGGTCGGGTGGGCGAGGGCGTCCGCCACGGAGACCTCACCGAGGTCGTCACGCGACCGTCCGCGGAACGGGCCGCCGCTGGCGGTCAGGACCAGGCGGCCGACCTCGGCCGCGGTCCCGGAACGCAGGCACTGGGCGAGGGCGGAGTGTTCGGAGTCCACCGGCAAGAGGTGCGTCTCGCGGCTGCCGGCCTTCTCCGCTGCGGCGACGACCAGGTCGCCGCCGACGATCAGGCTCTCCTTGTTGGCCAGGGCGACCGGAGTGCCGACGTCCAGCGCAGCGAGGGTCGAACGCAGCCCTGCAGCTCCCGTGATCCCGTTGAGCACGACGTCCACGTCGCCCGCTGCCAGGGCCACGACGGCATCTGCGCCGGATCCGACGGGGCGCCCCAGGTGCGCCCCGAGTCGGGCGGCAGCGTCGGGGTCGGCCATCGCGACGTGCGCCACGCCGAACTCGGCAACCTGGCGGCCCAGCAGTTCATCGTTGGCGCCGGCGGCCAGCCCCACGACCTCGAAGCGGTCCGGGTGGGCGCGGACGATGTCCAGCGCCTGCGTGCCGATGGACCCGGTCGAGCCGAGCAGAACGATGCGCCGCCTGCTCACGCCCCGGCCTCGGGCACGATCGGGAGGTCGCGACGTGCGTCGACGCGGTCGGCGGCACCCACGGCAGCGGGCAGGCGTGAGCCCGCACCCAGCGTGTAGGTGGCCAGCAGCTGCCCGCAGGCCGCATCGGCGTCGCGGCCGCGTGTGTCGCGCAGCGTGGCGTTGGCGCCGTTGTACTCCAGGGCGGCCATGAACAACTTCACGCGTCGGCGCGAAGGTTCCTTCCACTGCACACCCGGCGTCGGGTTCATCGGGATGACGTTGACGTGTGCCTTGAGGCGGCGGGAGATGGCCGCCAGTTCCTCGGCATCCGTGTCCGAGTCGTTGACGTCGCCGATGAGGCACCACTCCAACGACACGCGACGGTTGGTGGCGTCGCGGTAGTCGCGGATGGCGGACTCGAGCTCCATGAGGTCGTGCGTCCGGTTGATCGGCACGAGGTCATTGCGAAGCGTGTCGTTGGCTGCGTGCAGGCTCACGGCCAACGTGACCGGCAGGCCCAACTCCTGGAGCTTGCGGATGCCGGGCGTCAGGCCGACCGTGGACACCGTCAGGGACCGTGCCGAGAGGTTGAAGCCGTCCGGGTCGTGGAGCCAGCGCACCGAGTTGATCGTGGCATCGAGGTTCGCCAGCGGCTCCCCCATGCCCATGTAGACGACGTTGGTGACGTGGTCCGGGGCGCCCTCGGGCAGGTCCTCCGTGCCGATCTCGCCGGAGCGCAGCGCGGCGTCGGCGACGACGACCTGGCGCACGACCTCGCCCGCGCCCAGCTGGCGACGGAAGCCCGCCTGGCCGGTGGCGCAGAACGGGCAGCCCATCGCACAGCCGGCCTGGGTCGACACACAGACCGTGGCCCGACCCGGGTAGAGCATGAGGACGGTCTCGATGGACTCGCCGTCGGGGTAGCGCAGCAAGAGCTTGTGGGTGTGACCGTCGTCCGCGACGCGGTGGTCGATGAGTTCGGGGCGCGCCGGGGCGAACACCGTGCCGAGCTGCTCGCGCAGGTCCTTGGGCAGGTTCGTCATGCCCTCGGGGTCGTCGACGCCCTTGACGAGCCAGTCGCGGACCTGCTTGGCGCGGAAGGCGGGCTGGCCGAGCTCGACCATCAGGGCCTGCAGGCCTTCGAGGTCGAGTCCGTAGGGATCGGTCATGGAGGCGGACATCAGGATCAGCCGAACAGTTGGAGGGCGTACCACCCCAGGGGCAGTGCAAGCAGGATGCCGTCAACCCGGTCCAATGCGCCACCGTGCCCCGGCAGCAGCACGCCGAAGTCCTTGATCCCGAGGTCGCGTTTGACCATCGATTCGACCAGGTCGCCGAGGAACCCACCCAGCACGCCGAGGATGGCCACGGCCACGGCGCTGGTCACCGTGAAGCCGTCGCCCACGCGGGGCAGCACGATCGCGGCGAGGACACCGGCCAGCAGGAACCCACCCAGCAGGCCCTCCAGCGACTTGTTGGGACTCACGCGGGGCGAGATCTTGGTGCGCCCGAACTTGACGCCGAACATGAAGCCGCCGATGTCCCCGAAGATCACGGCGCCGATGACCCCCAGCGTCGCAACGAGGCCGTCAGGCAACTGGCGCAGCATCACCGCGTAGGACGCGAGGAAGCCGACCCAGATCCCCAGGAAGATCGTGACGGACACGCGCCGAAGGATGTCGTTGCGGTCCTCGCCGAACAGGTGGCCCAGGACGGCGACGAGGAACGTGAGCGCGAGCCCTGCTGCCTGGCCCTCGTGACCGAGGTTGTAGGTCAGCGCGATGGTCGCCACCGAGGACCCGATGAGCGACCAGCGGTCGACCTTCAGGCCCACCTTGCCAAGCTCGTCCGCGGCGTCCCACATGGCCAGCACGACGAGGAACGCGATCATCACCGCGAAGGGCAGCGGTCCGGCGAAGAGCGTTCCGAGGAACATCGCCGCCATCGCGACGCCGACCGCGATCGCCGTCGGAAGATCCCGTCCGCCCACCCGTTTGCGGGGCGGGGCGGGCGTCGCCGAGGGATCGTCGAGGTCGGCCATGAGGTGGCCTCAGACCTCCATCAGATCCTGTTCCTTGCCCTCGAGGAGCTTGTCGATCTTGGCCACGTGGGCGGCGGTGACGTCCTCGAGCTTCTTCGCGGCGCGGTCGTGCTCGTCCTGGCCGACCTCGCCCTCGTCGACCAGAGACTGCAGGTCGTCCTTGGCAGACCGTCGGATGTTGCGGATCGCGATCTTGCCGTTCTCCGTGTACTCCTTGGCCAGCTTGATGAAGTCCTTGCGCCGTTCCTGGGTCAACTCCGGGAAGGCGCAGCGGATCAGCATGCCGTCGTTGGACGGGTTCAGCCCGAGGTCCGAGTCGCGGATCGCCTTCTCGATGTCGTTGACCGAGCCCTTGTCGTAGGGCTGGACCAACAGCATGCGCGGCTCAGGCACGGAGAACGTGGCCAACTGCTGCAGCGGCGTCGGGGTGCCGTAGTAGTCCACGCGGATCTTGTTCATGATCTGCGGGTTGGCGCGGCCGGTGCGGATGGAGGCGAAGTCCTCCGAGACCTTCTCCACGGCCAGGTCCATGCGGCTGCCGGCGTCGGCAAAGATCTCGTCGATCATTGAAGGTCCTCCGTCAGGATGTCGTTCGTCGGCGGACGTTCGCCAGCCGACAGGTCAGTGTGTCAGATCGCGGTGCGGACCAGCGTCCCAACCGACTCGCCCGCGACGACACGGCGAATGTTGCCGGCCTCGAGCATGTCGAACACGATGATGGGCAGGTCGTTGTCCATGCACAGCGAGATGGCCGTGGCGTCCATGACCTTCAGGCCCTTGTTGAGGACCGTCATGAAGTCGACCTCGTCATAGCGCGTGGCGTCGGCGACCTCGTTGGGGTCGGCGTCGTAGACCCCATCGACCTTGGTGGCCTTGAGCACACAGTCGGCCTCCATCTCCAGGGCGCGCTGCGCTGCGGTGGTGTCGGTCGTGAAGTACGGCGCCCCGAGGCCGGCGGCGAAGATGACGACGCGGCCCTTCTCCAGGTGGCGCGTGGCACGACGACGGATGTACGGCTCCGCGACGGCCTGCATGGTGATGGCCGTCTGGACGCGAGTCTGCACCCCGTGGCGCTCGATGGCGTCCTGCAGGGCGATGGCGTTGATCACGGTGCCGAGCATGCCCATGTGGTCGCCGGCGGTGCGGTCCATGCCCTTGGCGGCGAAGGCGGCCCCGCGGACGATGTTGCCGCCGCCGACGACGATGCAGACCTCGGTCCCGTCGATGCGGACGACCTCGGCAATCTCCTCGGCAACCCGGTCGACGATCTCCGCGTCGACGCCAGCACCGGTCTCCGGCTCAGCGAAGGCCTCACCGGAGAGCTTGAGCAGAACGCGCTTGAGGGGCTTGCGAGACACCGGAACCTCCTGTGGGCAGGCGATCTGCCGACCGCCCGGCAGGCTACCCAGCGACAAAAACCGACGATGCCGGTGCGCGCGAGCGCACCGGCATCGTGGTGGTGTTGGTGCCGGTCAGGCGCCGACCTCGTATCGCACGAACTTCGCGACCTCGATCTTCTCGCCCATCTTGGCCTGGAGCTCGGAGATGTGCTTGCCGACGGTCTTGGAGTCGTCCTTGACGAACTTCTGGTTCAGCAGAACCAGCTCCTCGTAGACCTTCTTGACCTTGCCCTCGACGATGCGCTCGATGAGGTCGGCAGGCTTGCCCTGCTCCTCGGCCTCCTTGCGAGCGAAGTCCTTCTCCTTCTCCACGAACGCCGGGTCGACGTCCGCTTCCGAGACGGCGATCGGACGCATCGCGGCGATGTGGAGCGCGATGTCGTTGGCCAACGCCTTGAATTCCGGCGTCTTGCCGACGAAGTCGGTCTCGCAGTGCAGCTGGAGCATGACGCCGACCTTGGCCGGCAGGTCCGGGTTGGGCGTGTGCAGGTAGGAGTGCACGACGCCATCGGCGGCGGTGCGCTCCCCTGCACGGGCGTCCATCTTGGCGCCGGTGCGCTCGCGGACCAGGTCCGCGGCCGCGCTCAGGTCGCCACCGGCGTCCTCGAGAGCGGTCTTGCAGGCCATCATGCCCGCACCGGTGAGTTCGCGGAGCTTCTTGACGTCCGCAGCGGTGTAACTCATGTCGTGGTCTCCGGGTTGGAGGTGGAAGGAGTGACTCAGCCCTCGGCAGGTGCGTCGGCCGGAGCGGCGTCAGCGGCCGGAGCCTCAGCAGCCGGAGCCTCAGCAGCCGGAGCTGCCTCGGGCGCCGGGGCAGCGGCCGGAGCCGGAGCGGTTGCGGGCGCCGGGGCGGCTGCAGCAGCCTGCTCCTGTGCCTGCTGACGCTCGAGCTCGAGCTCCCACTCGGCCTTGGGCTCGGCAACCTCGCCGCCGAGACCGGAGGTCGCGGCCGTGGTGGCCTCGATCGCCTGCTGGCGGAGCTCGTCGTCGGTCGAACGCGACGCGCGGAGCAGGAGGCCGTCGGCGCAGGCGTCCGCGATGATGCGGGTCAGCAGGGCCGAGGAGCGGATGGCGTCGTCGTTGCCCGGGATCGGGTACTGGACGA
>CBDTZE010000032.1:0-11175 GCA_965364815.1 uncultured Nitriliruptoria bacterium
TGCGAGGGCCTGGGACTCAGCGCCCGGGGCGGTCGCGAGGCGGCGCCACGCGATCGGGCCCAGCGAGCCGGTGCGCGCCCCGACGGGGACGACCTTGGCACGCTCGTTGCGCCACGCCTTGCGGATGCGCAGGAACAGCACGCCCGCCTCTTCCTCGGGGTCGAGACCGACCGAGAGGATGACCGGGGCGTGCTCGATGTCGCGGTAGGACGCGGACTGCCGGCCGGCCAGCGCGGCCAGTTCGGCGGCGCGGCCCTCGGGCTGTGCGTCGACGCGGAAGTCGACGTCGTCGGTGCCCAGGACGGTGCGCGTGTACTTGCTGAGCGCGTAGGCGTCCTGGTCCGCGATGCGGCCGCCGGAGAGGACGGCGATGCGGCCCGGTCCGGCTTCCTTGGCTGCCGCGATGGCGTCCGTGGTGGCCATGAGGGCCTCGGCCCAGGTGGCCTCGGCGAGGGCGCCCGACACCTTGAGCATCGGGGTCCGCAGGCGCGAGTCGGCGGTCAGGTGCGTGAAGCCGAAGCGGCCCTTGTCGCACGACCAGGCCTCGTTGACGGCCATGTTGGTGCGGGCGAGCTGACGCTGGACCTCACCGCGACGCGACTGGATCGTCAGGTTGCAGCCGGCGGAGCACTGGCCGCAGACGGACTTCGAGGAGCGTGTGTCGAACGGACGCGCCTTGAAGCGGTAGTCGGTGGACGTGAGCGCCCCGACCGGGCAGATCTGGATGACGTTGCCGGAGAAGTAGGACTCGTACGGCTCGTCCTCGTAGATCGCGACCTGCTCCAGTGCGCCGCGCTCGAACAGCTCGATGAACGGGTCACCGGAGATCTGCTCGGAGAAGCGGGTGCAGCGGGCACACAGGACGCAGCGCTCGCGGTCCAGCAGGACCAGCGGCGACACCGCGACGGGCTTGTCGTACTTGCGCTTCTGCTCGATGAAGCGGGACTCGTTGGCGCCGTGCTCCAGCGCCTGGTCCTGCAGGGGGCACTCGCCGCCCTTGTCACACATCGGGCAGTCGAGCGGGTGGTTGGCCAGCAGGAACTCGATGGTTCCGCGCTGCGCCTTCTCCGCCACGTCGCTGGTGAGGTGCGTCTTGACCTCCCAGCCCTCGGCGGCCTCGGACGTGCAGGCCATCAACGGCTTGCGCTGGCCCTCGACGTCCACGACGCACTGGCGGCAGGCCCCGACGGGGTCCAGCAGCGGGTGGTCACAGAAGCGCGGGATCATGATCCCGAGCTGCTCGGCGGCGCGGATGATCAGCGTTCCCTTGGGAACGGTGACTTCCTTGCCGTCGATCGTGAAGGTGACGGTGTCGTTGCCGTCCTTCTGGTTTCCAGCGCTCATCAGGCAACTCCCGCAGACGCCTTGACCATGCCGTTCGAGCGATACTCGTCCGAGGTCGCGGTCCACATCGAGATGTACTTCGGGTCCAGCCGGCCGCGACGAATGAGGTCTTCGTACTCGTCGCGGAAGTACTTCAGGCTGGAGGCGATCGGCGTCGTCAGGGCGTCGCCCAAGGCGCAGAAGCTGCGGCCGAAGATGTTGTCGCAGATGTCCTCGAGCAGGTCGAGGTCCTCCAGGCGTCCCTCACCGTCGAGGATGCGCTTGAGGATCTGGCTGAGCCAGTACCCACCCTCTCGACAGGGGGTGCACTTGCCGCAGGACTCGTGCTCGTAGAACTTGGTGTAGCGATAGACGGTCTCGACCACCGACGTCTTGTCGGAGTGGACCATCAGGGCGCCGGTGCCAAGCAGAGAGCCGGCTTCACCGATGCCCTCGAAGTCGTACGTGACGTCGATGTGGTCCTTGGTCAGGATCGGGGTCGACGAACCGCCGGGGAAGAAGAACTTGAGCTCGCGGTTGTCGAGGAGGCCGCCAGCCATCTCGATCATCTCGCTGACGGGCGTGCCGAGGCCGACCTCGTAGTTGCCCGGGTTCTTGACCTCTCCCGAGATGCACATGAGCTTGGACCCGGCGGACTTCTCCGTCCCCATGGCGTTGAACCACTCCGGTCCGTTGCCGACGATGTAGGCGGCAGCCGTGACCGTCTCGACGTTGTTCACCGTGGTCGGGCAGCCGTAGAGGCCGTGCGTGGCGGGGAACGGCGGACGCAGACGCGGCTGGCCACGACGGCCTTCGAGGGAGTCCAGCAGCGCCGTCTCCTCACCGCAGATGTACGCCGCTGCACCGCGGTGCAGGGTGATGTCGACGCGCTTGCCGGAGCCCATGACGTTGTCGCCCAGGTAACCCTTGGCGTACGCCTCGCTGATGGCCTCGCGCAGGCGTCGCGACGCCCAGCCGAACTCACCGCGCAGGTAGATGTAGGCCATCTCGGCGTTGATCGCGAGGCAGCTGACGATGCAGCCCTCGACCAGCGAGTGCGGGTCGAGCTCCATGAGTGGGCGGTCCTTGAAGGTGCCGGGCTCGGACTCGTCGGCGTTGACGACCAGGTAGATCGGCTTGCCCGTGTTCTGGGCGATGAAGGACCACTTCAGGCCCGTCGGGAAACCGGCGCCGCCACGGCCACGCAGGCCGGAGTCCTTGATCATCTGGATCATGTCGCCGCTGGAGAGTTCCAGCGCCTTGCGGGCGGCGTCGTAGCCACCGTGCTGCTCGTACACGTCGATCTTGTGCACGTCCTCGATGCCATACCGCTGGCTGAGGGCCTCGACTGGTCCGGTGCGTCCCATGGTCAGGCCTCCGTCGTGGTGTCGGCTGAACCCGCGCCCTGCTCGGCGGCGAGGATCTCGCCGCCGAGGCCCATGGGGTCACCGCCGGGGTGCGTGACCGGGATGTCGGTCTCGCCGGACTTGTAGGCCGGCTTGTTCTCGTAGCCCATGATCGAGTGGCGAGCCGCCTCGATCAGTTGGGCGTCGAAGTCGTCGTTGCCGCCAGCCAGTTCGAACTCGACCTCGGCGAACGTCGGGGCCGGCTCACCGGACCAGTTCGAGACGGGCGGGGCGCCCTTGCGGCAGCCGGCCAGGAGGGCGTCGGCGTCCTTGTCCGTCAGCGGGCCATACATCTCGTAGTTGACCTGCACCACGGGAGCCGCGTCACAGATGCCGAGGCACTCGGCCTCTTCGATCGTGACCTTGGTGTCGGGGTCCGACACGCCGCCCAGTTCCTTCTTGTAACGGTCCAGGATGACCTGGCCGCCCGCGATCTGGCAGGTCGGGTTGCAGCACACCGACAGCAGGTAGTCGCCGACGGGCTCGCGCTTGTACATCGTGTAGAAGGTCGCGACGGCGCCGACCTCGGCCTTCGTGAGGCCGAGCTTCTCTGCGCAGAAGGCGATGCCCTCCGGCGAGACGAAGTTCTGCTCGGACTGCACCAGGTGCAGCAACGGGAGCAGGGCGGATCGCGCGACCGGGTACCGGCGCACAAGGCGATCGGCGACCTCGTGGGTCTTCTGGCTCAGCGGCACGGTGTCGCTCCGGTGGTGACGGATCGGACGGATGAAGAGTGGATCGGGGCGGGTGCCCCGGGAAATCAACGGTCGACGCCGCCCATGACGGGGTCGATCGAGGCAATGGACGCGACGACATCGGCGAGGAAGTCGCCCTTGCTCATCGGGTTCGCTGCCTGGAGGTTCACGAAGGAGGGTTCGCGGACATGCACCCGGTAGGGACGGTTCGTCCCCGACGAGGTGATGTGGTACCCGAGCTCGCCACGGGGCGACTCGACGGCGCTGTAGACCTGTCCGGCCGGCACCGTGAAGCCCTGCGTGACCAACTTGAAGTGGTTGATCAGCGCTTCCATGGACTCGCCCATGATCTTGCGGATGTACTCGGGGTCGTTGCCCATGCCGTCGGCGCCGAGCGCCTGCTGGCTGGGCCAGGCGATCCGCTTGTCCGCGACCATGACCGGGCCGGTCGGGAAGTCCGACAGCACCTGGTCGATGATCTTCAGGGACTGGCGGATCTCCTCCATGCGCACCGTGAAGCGGGCGTAGTTGTCCGCGTCGGTGTCGGTGGGCACGACGAAGTCGTAGGACTCGTAGCCGAGGTAGGGCTGGTCGCGACGCAGGTCCCAGTCGACGCCGGCGGCGCGAGCCATCGGGCCGGTGATCCCGAGGCGCTGGATCTCGTCGGCCGGCAGGATGCCGGTGCCACGAAGGCGCTCGTTCCAGATCGGGTTCTTGACCAGGAGGTCCTCGTACTCGCCGAGCTTCTCCCAGAGGCGCTTCATCAGCTTGCGGCAGCGCTCCTCGAAGTCGTCGGTGAGGTCGTTCGCGAGGCCACCGGGGCGGATGTACGCGTGGTTCATCCGCAGGCCGGACTGCGACTCGAACAGGTCGAGGATGTGCTCGCGCTCACGGAAGCCGTAGATCATCATCGAGACGGCGCCGAGCTCCATGCCGCCGGTCGCCAGCCACACCAGGTGCGAGGCGATGCGGTTGAACTCCAGCAGCACGACGCGACCGGCACGGGCGCGTTCGGGCGTCTCGACACCCAGCAGCTTCTCCACGCCGAGGCAGTACGCGGCCTCGTTGTAGAGGGGCGCGAGGTAGTCCATGCGCGTGAAGAACGTCGTGCCCTGCACCCAGGTGCGGTACTCGGCGTTCTTCTCGATGCCGGTGTGCAGGTACCCGATGATGGGCTTGACGCTCAGGACGGTCTCGCCGTCGAGCTCCAGGACCAGCCGCAGCACGCCGTGCGTCGACGGGTGCTGAGGGCCCATGTTGATCGTGACGACATCGTCGCCGATGGCGTCGGTGACGGACTCCCAGTCCGCCCCGCCCTCGACGAAGACGTCGTTGTCCCACTCGGTCGAACTCATTCGACGACCTCCCGGAGGTCACGGTCCTGCGGTGAGGGGATGAACTTGTCGTTCTTGTAGTCGATCTCGACGCCGCCCAGCGGGTAGTCCTTGCGGTGCGGGTGACCGACCCAGTCGTCCGGCATCAGGATGCGGCGCAGGTCGGGGTGGCCCTCGAAGTGGACCCCGAACATGTCGTAGATCTCGCGCTCGAGGTAGTTCGCCGTCGGGTAGAGCCCGGTGACGCTCGGCAGGACGGCCTTGGTGTCGTTCACGGCGACGACCACGCGGAACCAGTGGTGGTGGCGCTGCGAGCGCAGGATGTAGTCGACCTCGACGACGCCCTGTTCCCGGTCGATGCGGTACGTCGGCCAGCCCGTGGTGGACGGCTGACGTTCGATCGAGTGGTCACCGGCGGGCCAGTGCACGCCGGCGACGTCGGCCAGCCACTGGCCGTCCACGACGTCGTCCTTCTGACAGAACCCGAGCACGTCGAGCAGCTGCGAGGGACGCACGTAGAGGCTCAGCTCACCGAAGCGCAGGTCGGCAGCGACGTCCGGGTACTTGTCCTGGATGCGGCGTTCGATCGCGGCGAGGTCCATCGGCGGGACGGCGTCCGCCCCGGAGGACGGCGGCGGGTCCGTGAGGATCGGCGCAGCGGTGGCCTTGACCGGCTCCGCGGGGTGCATGGGGAGATCGGCCATCACTTGGCCCCTTGCTCGGCGAACGTCTCGCCCTTGATCTTCTCGTGGAGCTTGAGGATGCCGTCCATCAGCATCTCCGGCCGGGGCGGGCAGCCCGGGACGTACATGTCGACGGGCACGATGTGGTCCACACCCTGGACGAGGGCGTAGTTGTTGAACATGCCGCCGCTGGTGGCGCACACGCCCATGGACAGGA
The DNA here is from genome assembly GCA_965364815.1 of uncultured Nitriliruptoria bacterium. Classification (GTDB taxonomy): domain Bacteria; phylum Actinomycetota; class Nitriliruptoria; order Nitriliruptorales; family Nitriliruptoraceae; genus CBDTZE01. The sequence continues at coordinate 5,659 of CBDTZE010000032.1, forward strand.
CCCACTTCGGGTCGGACATCTGGTCGTAGATGCGGCGCAGGATCGGGGCCATCTTGTGGCTCACGCGACCGGCGACGATCATCAGGTCGGCCTGGCGCGGCGAGGCACGGAAGACCTCCATGCCGAACCGGGACAGGTCGTGACGGGCCCCGCCGGCGGACATCATCTCGATGGCGCAGCAGGCCAGGCCGAAGGTGGCCGGCCACAGGGAGTTCGCGCGGGCGTAGTTGACGAACGTCTCGACGTTCGTCAGCAGGATGCCGCCAGGAATCTTGTCCTCGAGACCCATCAGCGTGCTCCGTTCGGGGTGGTGGTGTCGGCCGCGGGGGCCGCAGAGGTGCTGGTCAGTCCCATTCGAGGCCGCCTCGTCCGATTTCGTAGACGAACGCAACGCCGAGGATGAGCAGGAAGAACGTCATCTGTCCGACCCCGAACCAGCCGAGGTTGCGGTAGACGACGGCCCACGGATAGAGGAACACGGTCTCGATGTCGAAGATCAGGAACATCATCGCGACCATGTAGAACTTGACCGAGAAGCGGGTCTCGGTCACGTCCGCAAGTGGTTCGTTGCCGCACTCGTAGGCGGCCAGCTTCGTCGGGTTCGGGCGGCTCGGTCCCACGAGGGACGAGGCGGCGATCGAACCGATCGCGAAGGCACCGGCGACACCGAACAGCAGCAGGATCGGCAGGTAGTCGGACAGCACGGGTCTGGCTCCCTTGGAGTGTGCCGGACGCCTGGGGCGACGGCGCTGGCGACGGGGGTCGAACGGGCAACGGTAGGGGGGAGCCGGTCAGCGCCGCAACGCGGACCGGGCAGGGCGAGCAGCGAAGCGGTCAGGCGACGGGCGCGAGCTTCGTCAACCAGTTGATCGTGTGGTCCTTGACATCCTTGGCGTCCTCGTCCGTGAGGTGCGCCATGAGCTTGAAGACCAGCTCCATCAACGGCCGGACCGGCATGCCGTACTCGGTGCAGATCTTCATCACGGTCGGGTTGCCCACGACCTCGGCGAACACCTTGCCGAGGGTGTAGTAGCCGCCCCAGCGTTGGCGCAGTTCACGGTCGTAGGCGTCGAGGGTCGAGGTCGAACGGGTCCGGATGGCGGCGTCGGCGACCTCGGCGGCGAGCTTGCCGGCCTCCATCGCGTAGGAGATGCCCTCGCCGTTGAACGGGTTGACGAACCCGGCGGAGTCGCCGACCAGCAGCACGCCCTTGTGGTGCACCGGGGTCCGGTTGAAGCCCATCGGGATCGGGCCGGACTGGATGCGGCCGCGCTGGTTCTCGACGGTGGTCCCCCACTCGTCGGCCATGCCACGGCTCCAGGCCTCCATCAGGCGGCGGTAGTTGACCTGCTGGAAGTCCTTCGAGGTGTTCAGCAGACCCAGGCCCACATTGATGGTCCCGTCGTCCAACGGGAAGACCCAGCCGTACCCGGAGAGCAGGTCGCCGGTGTCGTCCTGCAGGTCGAGGAACGACGAGATCCAGTTGTCGTCGGACTTCGGGGACTCGTAGTACGTCCGCACGGCGACGGCCATGGGCCGGTCCTTGCGACGATGCAGGCCCAACTGCTTGGCGAAGGCGCCGGAGGCACCGTCGGCGGAGATCACGACGGGGGCCAGGACGACGCCCTCGATCTCCGTGCCGGCCTTGCGGTCACCGGTGCGGTAGCGCACGCCTGCCACGCGGGATTCGGAGGCGTCCTGCCAGACCGGGCCCGTGACGGTGTGTTCCTGCCACAACGTCGCCCCGCGGGTGACGGCGAGGTCCGCGAGGGCCTTGTCGAACACCATGCGGGTGCAGGTGGCGCCCCAGGCAGGCCAGTCCTGCCCGTCGGGCCACTCGAGCTCCATGACGGTGTGACCGCCGTGGATGCGCAGGCCCTGCTGGGTCGCCCAGCCGTCGACGTTGCCCTTGGCCTCGTCGACCATCCCGAGGTCCAGCAGTTCCTTGACCACTCGAGGGGTGAGGCCGTCGCCGCAGACCTTGTCGCGCGGGAAGGCGTCCTTCTCCAGCACGATGACGTCGCGGCCGAGGTCGGCGAGCCAGGCGGCAGCAGCAGCGCCGCCGGGGCCAGCACCGACAACCACAACGTCACACGTCGTGACGCGCTGTGCGGGGACGGACAGGTCCATGGGCCGCTCGGGGAGGACGAGGGGGCGGAGGGAGCTCGTGAACAAGTTCACAAGCGGGCGCCAGTCTAGCGATCGGGCTCGGGGGGGCGAGGCGCGTTCGCTGGCCGGTCAAGCCAGGCCGAAGGCGCGCAGAATGGCCGCCACGGCACCGTCGAGGACGTCCGCCCCGATGGGCTCCGTGCCGGCCGGAGCCTGCACCGGCCCGGCGGTCCCGTGCTTCGTGATCCGGATGCGCACGACGATCCGGCCATCGACGGCGGTCCCGTCGGCACGCACGGCCGCAGCGACGTCGAAGGCCATCTCCTCGACCAACCCGTCGACGACCCGGACGTCACCGGGCACCCGTTCGGGCAGCCCCGCCAGGTCACCCTCGAGCGCGTCGTCCACGACCTCCCGGCCGATCGCGAGGTCGCTGCCCACGCCCGCAGCGGCGCGCAGCAGGTCTCCCAGCAGCAGGTCGAGGTGCAGGATGCCGTCGTCGAGGTCGCTGACCTGGACGAAACGGTCGAGGAACCCCTCCAGGTCCGACCCGAAGGGCGCCAAGGGGCTGGCTGCGTCCTGCGGTGTGGCCGGAACCAGGCCGGCAGCCTCCCCCAGGCCGGTGCCCAGGCCGCCCTCGATGCCGATCCAGTCGCCGTCGAAGGCCTGCACGACGGCAAGGAGCACCTCGGCCGGGGCGTCGGCGGCCACCAACTGCGCCAGCAGGTCCGCCTCGGCATCGAAGTCGTCGACCCCGACCTGGGCCAGCAGGTCCACGACCCCGGCCCGCACGAACAGCACCGGGACCCCGTCGGCGGTTGCGACCTGCCGCAACTCGATCAGCGTCCCACCGAGCGCGTCGAGGGACAACTGCGTCGCGTCGCCGTCCACGATCCCGTGCAGACGGACACCGGAGAGCAGCGCCGCGGCTCCCCCGGCCTGCTCACCCAGATCGGCCAACGCCGACTGGTCGGCCTCCAACAGGACCTCGAACGCGAACGAGTCACCCAGCGTCCGGTCCAGCGCCTCCGCGAAGCGCTGATCCGGCGGTGCGGTGCGCGAGCACGCCGACAGGACCAGCAACAGCACGGCCAGGAGCGCCGTCGTTCGCCGTCCTTGGACGGCCGAGGCGTGGGTCACGCGGCGAAACCGCGATGCACGGCCACGATCCCGGCGGACAGGTCCTTGACCATGGGGTCCTGCCAGCCCGTCGCCTCCATCCAGCCGGCGATGGCCAGGCGGTCCGGCCACTGGGCGATGGACTCGGCGAGATAGCCGTAGGACGCCCCGTCGGAGGACACGAACTCGGCGATCTTGGGCAGGGCCTTCATCAGGTAGCCCGAGTACAGCGTCCGGAACGGCCCCCAGGTCGGGGCGGCGAACTCCATGATGACCAACCGCGCCCCGACCTTGGCGACGCGGCGGAACTCCGCCAGCCCAGCCTCCGGGTCGACGAGGTTGCGCAGACCGAAGCTGATGGTGATGGCGTCGAAGGTGTCGTCGGCGAACGGCAGGCGCAATGCGTCGGCGTTCACGAAGTGGATGTCCGGCAGGCCCCTGCGGTGCCCCTCGGCCAACATGCCGAAGGACAGGTCCGCAGCAACGACCTGCTTGGCGCCACGAGCGATGAGTTCCTTGGCGACGTTCCCGGGACCGGCCGCGACGTCGAGGATCGTGCCACCTGCCGGGTCGGCTGCGCGGGCCGCAACACGGCGCCAATGGGCGTCCTGACCGGCCGAGAGCAGCGTGTTGGCGAGGTCGTACCGGGGCGCGACGCGGTCGAACATGGCCTGGACGAGGTCGGCGTCCTTGCCCTCGCGCCCGGCCTCGGGCAGGGGGGCGGCGGTGGTGGACACGGTGGGCCTCGGCGGGTCGGGAGAGTCGGTGCGTCGGGTCGTCAGGGTGGACCGCGACGGGTCGCGAGCGTAACGACGGGGCCACCACGTGCCGCAGGCGTCCAACGATCCACCTGCTGAGCCCCTCGGGGCAGTAGCGTTTGCACGGACGAACTCTTGGAGCAGGGATGTCGAGCCCCGACGACAACACGCCCGCCGGCGACGACAACGACGTCGACCACGCGGACCTGCAGGCCGCCCTGGGCGACCTGCTGTCCGGCGATGACGCCGGTTCGCCCCGCGGGCCGGGCGGCGAACCTGCCGACCTGGGCAGCGATGAGCTCGACCTGTCGATGCTCGAGGACGCCGTCGCGGAGCTCGGGATCGACGTGGGCAACCAGGACGACGAGCCCGGCGCCCCGCGCGAGATCGACCTCGGCACGGACGCGGACGTGCCGGCGCGTCGCCCCAACCCGGGCCTCGACCTCACCGAACTCCCGCCGCCTCCCGGCCCGGCCTCCGCCGGTGCCGCAGAGCCGGTCAAGAAGCTGCCCCCGCTGGGCCAGGCCAGCGCCGCTGACCTCTTCGGCGACGAGGACTGGGGCGACGACGACCTCGACGGTGAGACCTTCGACCTCGGCGCGGACGACGGTCCGGCCGCCACCCCACCGCCGTCCCCGTCGTTCGACGACCCGGCACCCGCGATGGACGACCCGATCCAGGTCCAGGTGCCCGACGCCCCCCGCGCCACACCGGCCACGGAAGAGGTCATCGCCTTCGCCGCTCACAAGGGCCGGCTCACCGGCGACATCGCCGCCAAGGCCAAGAAGCTCTTCGGACGCTGACATGATCGACCCCGACCGACCGGAACCCCTCCCCGGTCCGGCGGATCTCGCTGCTCCCGATGCCGCGCTCGCCGCTGCACTCGAGGGACGCGGCGGGATGGCCGACGGCGAACTGCTGACCCTCGACGAGGTCGCAGCCGCCGCGGACGTCGTGCCTGCCGTCGTGGAGGCCCTCGTCCGCGAAGGCCTCCTCGAGCCACGTGCCACGAACCCGGATCGGTGGGCGCCCGGTGATGCCACCGCCGTCCGGGACGGGCTGCGCCTGGTCGAAGCCGGCGTGCCCCTGGGCGAACTGCTGGACCTCGCGCGCCGCACCAACGAGGGACTACGCGACGTGGCTGCACAGGCCGTCGACACCTTCCTGCGATTCGTGCGCGACCCGGTGCTGGCCTCGGCCGGCCCCGACGAGGACGCCGCCCAGAAGCTGGTCGAGGCCTTCGAGGTCATGCTCCCCGCGACGTCGCGGCTGATGGCGACCCACTTCGAGCGCCTGGTCGTCGAGGCTGCGCGTGAACGGATCCTCGACGAGGCCAAGCAGGCGTGAACGCCGCCCCGCCGACGCTCCACGTCCGCACGCGCCGCATCGCAGACGCGGGGGCGCTCCTGCGTCGACTGCCAGAACGTGACGGAACGGCGTGGGTCCGGCTCGGCGACGGCCTGGTGGGCTGCGGGGTCGCCCATCGCATCCGACCGGGCACCGGCGCCGACCGCTTCGCGCGTCTTCGCGC
>CBDTZE010000033.1:0-11063 GCA_965364815.1 uncultured Nitriliruptoria bacterium
GGCTCCGGCGTCGCCACGCTGGGCATCCCCGGCACGCCGGGCGTCACCCCGGGAGCCGCGGCCGACACCGTGCTGGCCGACTGGAACGACCTGGCCTCGGTGGACGCCGTGCTGGACGCCCACGGCGACGACCTCGCGTGCATCCTGCTGGAGCCCGTCGCGGCGAACATGAACCTGGTGCCGCCCGCCCCGGGTTTCCTGCAGGGCCTGCGTGACCGTTGTGACCGGGTCGGGGCGCTGCTGGTCTTCGACGAGGTCATCACCGGCTTCCGCCTCGGCCGGGCCGGGGCGCAGGGCCGCTTCGGTGTCACGCCGGACCTGACGGTCCTGGGCAAGGCCATCGGCGGCGGCTTCCCCTTGGCCGCGTTCGGTGGCCGAGCCGACGTGATGGACCACCTCGCACCCGTCGGACCGGTCTATCAAGCCGGCACCCTGTCGGGGAACCCCGTGGCCGTCGCCGCGGGCATCGCCCAGGTCGACCTGTTGACCGACGAGGCGTTCGTCACGATCGAGGCCGTCACGGATCGGGTCGTCGCCATCCTGCGCCGGGCCTTTGCCGACGCGGGCCTGACGGCCACCGTGTCGCAGGAGGGCACGCTGTCCGGGTTCCTGTTCGCCGACACGGCGCCCCGGAACTACCAGGACGTCCAGGCCGCGGACCACGACACGTACGGCCGGTTCTTCCACGCCATGCTGACCCGCGGCGTCTACCTCGCGCCCAGCGGCTACGAGGTGCTCTTCACCTCGACGGCGCACGACGACGAGGTCCTGACCCGCTTCGCCGAGGTGGCGACCACCGCGGCAGCCGAGGTCGCCGCGGGCTGACAGCACACCACCGTCCAGAGCGGCGCACCGCGCCCGGCCGGCCGGCGTGTGGAACACTCCGGCCGAGGGACGCGTTGTCAGCCGGCAACCCCTCGCCGGCGCGGCCTCTGCGACCTGCGTGCCCCGTCCCACCCATCCGGGAGCAACCGCATGATCGTTCGTCGCGCGTCGGGGCGCCTTGTTGTCGTCGCGGCGGCTTCGGCGGCCCTGCTGCTGGCGGCCTGTGGCGACGACGCGTCCTCCGATGCCACGCTGGCCGGCGCCCCGCCGTTGACGTCGCTCAGTGCCGGTGACCCGCTCGCCGCACGGGAGTTGCCCGTCTTGGCGGCCGCGGACGCTCCCGAGGCCGGCACCACCTTGGACCTCGGTGCACTGGGCGGCCCCGCGGTCGTCAACTTCTGGGCAACGTGGTGTGCCTTCTGCGTCGAGGAGATGCCGGCCTTCCAGGCCGTGCACGAGGCGGTGGGTGACCAGGTGCGCTTCATCGGGGTCGACCGCGAGGACAATGTCGAGGCCGCCCTGTCGTTCCTGTCCGACGTCGGGGTGACCTACGAGACCGTCGAGGACGTCGACGGTTCGTACTTCACCGCCGTCAAGGGCCGGGGCATGCCCACGACCCTGTTCGTCGACGGCGACGGGATCATCCGGTACCGACACGCCGGCCCGATGACGGGCGAGCAGCTGCGTGGATTCATCGCCCAGTACCTCGAGGTCCAAGCCCTGAGGTAGCGATTCTGCGGATTCGGGTCACGTGCGAGCTCATCGGGCGCGGATTGCGGGTGTGCGTTGTGGGGCCTCCAGAGCCGTTGCTACGCTCGCGGCCCCGCTTCGGATGCCCGATTTTACGTCCTGCAGCCGATGCGGAGCCTTCCCGGCGCGTTCCACCGCGCCGGTCCTGCCTGCTGTCGTGCTGATCAGAGGAAACCGTCGAGATGGGTGACTACTTCTCCTCCGTCATCGAATTCTTCCCGGATGCCCTCAAGGGCCTCTATCAGTTCGGCGACCCGTCGGGCATCGGGAACGGATGGTGGGGCTTCATCATCCTGTTCATCTGGGGTGTGTTCCTGACCGCCATTCCGCTCTACCTGGCCAAGTTGTGGCACGGCAAGCGTGAGTGGGCCTCGGCCACGATGGGCGTCATCGCGGGCCTGTCGCTGATGTGGTGGGCCTACGGGATCCTGCCCTCGGCCTGGATCTACTTCATGGACTCCAACAAGGAAGTCCTGTCCGGGAACATCATCCCGAACTCCGCTGGCATCACCTTCGGCACGGGCGACGACGCCTACCGGATCGACATCGCCAGCAACCTCTTCGACGTGATTCGCGACCTCGTGGTCGTGATCCAGCACCTCGTCGCGTTCGTCCTGACCTTCTGGCTCGCCCTGCGCATCCAGAAGGAACTGCCGGCCAAGACCCTCGCCCCCGGCGAGGTCAAGCCTGACTCCGGCGGTTACAAGTAAGTCCGCACAGCACGACGACCAGCAGCACGTAGCAGCGCGACCGCCAGGAGGCGACCGTGGGAAAGACCGACAGGGGCGAACACCCCCTGATCTTCGATTCCTACACGGTGCAGAAGGTCGACGCCCAGTGGCTCCAGGAGCGCGTCAAGCCCAAGCGCCACATCGGTCTCACCGCAGAACTCTGCATCATGTGCCGCGCCTGCGAGGACGTCTGTCCGTGGGAGTGCATCTTCATGATGAGCCCCGACATCGTCTCCGGCCAGCAGAACGGCGAGGTCGCCTCGCTGGCCAGCCAGTCACAGGCTGTCTTCATCATCGACGACGCGGAGTGCACCCGCTGCGCCATCTGCGTCGAACGCTGCCCCACCGACGCCCTTTGGCTCGGTCGGGTGGAGTGACACCCCAAGCTTTGTAGGGGCCCCCGCCCCGTTCATCAGACCCAAGACTGCACACCCCGAGGACGAGATCGTGGCGAAGAAGCCGCCCTCCTGGACCGACATCAAGACGTCGACCCAGGACAACGTGATCTGGAAGTCCATCTTCCGGCCGGGCTCCATCTACCGCAAGGGCTATCGCGACACGTCGCGTGACCGCGCCCTTGCGGCAATGAACAACGTGCTCTATCACCTGCACCCGGTGAAGGTGAAGCGCCACGGCCTGAAGTTGACCTACACCTATTGCCTCGGTGGGATCAGCTTCTTCCTGTTCGTCGTGCTTACGGTGACGGGCATCTTCCTGATGTTCTTCTACCGCCCGACGGCAGGCGCCGGCTCTGAGCTGGCGTACCTGGACATGCGCAACCTGCAGGCCTCGGTGACCTTCGGAAACCTGGTCCGCAACATGCACCGCTGGGGCGCCCACCTCATGGTGTTCACGGTGTTCCTGCACATGGCCCGGGTCTTCTACCACGGGGCCTACAAGCCCCCGCGCGAGTTCAACTGGGTCGTCGGCGTCATTCTGCTGACCCTGACCCTGCTGCTCTCGTTCACTGGCTACCTGTTGCCCTGGGACCAGCTCGCCATCTGGGCTGTGACCGTGGGTACGGAGATGATGGGCTTCACGCCCGTCTTCGGAAAGCAGGTCCAGTTCGTCCTTCTCGGCGGTGTCGAGATCGGTCCGAACACCCTCCTGCGCTGGTATGTGCTGCACGTCCTGATGATCCCGTTCGTCACGGTGATCTTCCTGGCCGTCCACTTCTGGCGCATCCGCAAGGACGGTGGCATCTCCGGTCCGTTGTGACCGACGACGCCTTCACGCTGAGGAACTGACATGTCCGAGACGGTCGACATCGACCAGGAGACCTATGACCGCCTGATGGCGGCAGGTCGCGGCGAGCGCGTAGCACGGGCGAAGGCCAAGGCCGCCACCGTGCGCAAGCGCAAGGAAGCCGCCGGCGAGAAGATCGGTCCGATCGACTCCGCCGCCTGGGCAGAAGCCAAGAGCGCCTTCGCCGAGAAGACCGGCGGCGGCGTTGCCGTGGCCACCGGTGGTGGTGGCGACGGGGCAGCCAAGGGTGGCCGCCTGACCCCCGAGGAGCGCGCCGCACGTGTGGCCGCCTCCCTGGGTGCGTCCGCGCCCAGGAACGACGCCGTCAGCCAGTTGGGCGTCCCGGCCGAGTCCGACCACACCCACCGCCTGCTGGCGCTGATCCCCCCGGGCGGCATCCAGCAGACGCAGTCCAAGCAGGCCGACAAGGTCTACACCTGGCCGCACCTGCTGATCGTGGAGTTCGTGGCACTGCTCGCCGTCGGCGCACTGCTGCTGGTCTCCTCGTACTACATCGACGCGACGTTCCGTGAGTTGGCCAACCCCAACCTCACCCCGAACCCGTCCAAGGCCCCGTGGTACTTCCTGGGCCTGCAGGAACTGCTTCGGTACTTCCACCCCATGGTTGCTGGTGTGACCATCCCGGGTGTCGGCCTCATCGTCCTCGGTGGTGTCGCGTACTACGACAAGAACCCGTCCGCCAAGCCGGAAAATCGCAAGTTCGCCAACATGGCCATGACCTTCTTCATGGTGATGTGGACGATCTTCGTCTTCGCCGGTTCCTTCTTCCGCGGCCCCGGCTTCAACTGGGTCTGGCCGTGGGTCGAAGGCCTCTTCTTCGAGTTGTGACCGCAGGTCACCCCCTCGCCGCCGCGTGCGGCAACTGAAAGGTTCGTGAGATGGCAGAGCGCCGCGAGCACCTCATCCAGCCGGTTGAGCGTCGCACCTTCCTGCGCTATTCGCTGTTCGGTGCCACCGCTGGTGGCCTGGGCGCGTTCGGCCTGGGGTCGTTGGCCTTCCTGTGGCCCCGCCTGTCCGGCGGTTTCGGTGCCAAGTTGACCCTGCCGGTCTCCGCCGAGAACCTGTACGCGGAGATCACGGCAAACAAGGCCCCGTTCGAGTTCCCCGCCGGCCGCCTGTACGTCATCTCCTGGGACCCGTCCCTGCCGGGTGCCGAGGAGGCCTACGGCGCGGACCACGCCAAGCTCAGCGACACCGCCGGTCTGATGGCGCTGTTCCAGAAGTGCGTCCACCTGGGTTGCCGCGTTCCGTGGTGCCAGACCTCCCAGTGGTTCGAGTGCCCCTGCCACGGCTCCAAGTACAACAAGTACGGCGAGTGGACCGGTGGCCCTGCCCCGCGTGGCCTCGACCGCTTCCCAACGGCGATCGACGCCGACGGCAACCTCGTCGTCGACACCGGCGCGAAGTTGACCGGCCCCGCACGTACCGCGAAGGTCCTGCAGCAGGAGCCCGAGGGCCCCAACTGCGTCGACCTCTGACGGCTCTCATCAGCCGACGACACGACACGACAGCGAGATGGACGTGACCGACATCATCCTGCTGGCCACCGAGGCCACCGAGGAAGCCACTGCGGCTTCTGGCGGCAGCAGCCTGCCGCTGCTGATCCTCGTGGTGGCCCTCGCGGCCTTCACGCTGGCCTACTTCCTCGTGGGCCCGGGCAAGCGCACCAAGGGCGACAAGCCCAAGCGCGACGTCCCGCTGGCCATGCGCCCGTACCACTCCGACAAGGAGCTCGAGACCACCGGTCTGGAGCGCGCCATGTCGTGGGGTGTGGTGCTCGCCCTGTTCTCCGGCGTCTTCCTGTCGGTCTACTGGATCATCGAGCCGGACCGCATTGAGAACAAGATCGACGAGATCTACGAGGAGGACACCGAGTTCGGTCGCCTCCAGTTCGCGAATGCCTGCGTCAACTGTCATGGTGAGAACGGCCAGGGCGGCTTCGCGCCGCACCCGGACCCGACCATCGATGCCGCATGGCCCGCGCCGCAGCTCAACAACCTCGCCGCCCGCTACGCCGACTCGCCGATCCTCAAGACGATGGGTCTGCGCGAGTTCCTGATCCAGACGATCCACCAGGGTCGCGCCGGCACGCCGATGCCCGCCTGGGGCTCCGCCTACGGCGGTGCGATGAACGACCAGCAGATCGAGGCGATCGCGGACTACGTCCTGGCGATCCAGACCGGTGATCTCCCCGAGGCCCAGGCCTTCGTCGGCCAGTCCGGCGAGGACCTGTTCTCGAACAACTGCGCTCGCTGCCACGGCCAGAACGCCGAGGGCTACGTCGGGCCCAGTCTCACGGGCGTGTTCGAGCGCTACGGCGCCGACGCGTCCGACCCGGTCGCCACGGCCGAGGCCATGAAGGCCATCAAGCACGCGATCGTCAACGGCCGCTTCGTGCCGGGCGGGGCATCCATGCCTGCCTGGAACGACCAGCTCGCCGACGACGCCATCAACCGGATCGTCGAGTACCTCCTCGCGATCCAGAACCCGCCCGTCCGGTGATTGACCGCCGCGTGTCTGTGAAGGCCTGAACATGACGGACCTGCTGATCCTCGCGACCGAGGGTGTCGAAGGCATCCCGGGAAGCCACATCGCTTCCAAGCTTGCGGTGCCCCTGGGCATCGTGATCTTCTGTGGCTCGGTGTTCATGCTCCTGTGGTCGAACTACGGCGCCAAGAAGGGCGCACTCATCTACACGGTGGCCCTCTCGGGCTTCTGCGTGATGCTGGGTGTCTTCTGGTGGTTCGGTGCCCCGGGCACGCCCGTGGCCACCGGTGTGCAGAACTTCCCCGGCCAGCCCGCTGACCAGTACGTCGGCAAGTGGTTCCCGTTCGAGCCCGGCTCCGAACGCGCGGCCAACTTCCCGGCCGTCACCAACAACTTCGCGTCGCTGCTCACCGTCCAGGACTACCTGGGCCTGGGTGATCTCACCGACGAGGAGCTCGAAGGTGAGCTGAAGTTCGCCGCCATCCGCGGTGACGTCGACGGCGCCGTCGGCAAGATGGCCGAGCTCCACCTGCCCCGTGACGCGGACGGTGGCCTGCAGATCGGCGCCAGCCGACGTCAGTTCCTGCAGGACAACACCCCGGCACCCGGCGCTGGCGAGACCCGCGCCTCGACGTTCTACACGTCGCAGATCGACGAGATCCGCGTGGTGAACGACCCAGACAGCGGCACCCGCGTCGCCGGTGCTCGCATCTCGACGGTCCCCAACTACAAGGACGCCAACGGCCTGCTGCGCATCGGCGAGCCGGTCGAGACGCTGACCTGGTACGCGTTCAAGGACCCGGGCGCCATGTGGTTCCCCTCCGCGATGTGGACGCTGGCGTTCTTCCTCATGTTCGTCTGGAGCCTCTGGGCCCTGGACCGCATCGAGCAGCGCGAGAAGCGCGAGGACGTGGCCATCGAAGAGGCCGAGGACGTGGCCATCCCGGTCGCCCAGTGACCGAGCAGTCTCCGACGAACCGACCGGCCCAGCCGGTCGGTTCGTCTGTTTCCGACGTCGTCGATGGGGAACTCGCCACGGCCGTGGTCGAACGCAAGCGTCGCAGCGTCGCGACGTTCTTGGTCGTCGTGGTCCTGGTCGGCGGCGCACTCGCCGTGCTGTCCTCGACCCTCGGTGGTGGCGGCCTGGACTGTGAGCCGATCCCCGGCGTGCGCGCCGGCGTGTGCCTCACGCCACCCGAGGACCGTGCATCGGCACCGACGGCCGCGGCCCCGACGGTCGGAGGCGGCGAGGCCTCCGTGGCGGACTCGGCCGGCAAGGTCCTCGTCGTGAACTTCTGGGCGGCGTGGTGCGGCCCGTGCCGTGCAGAACAGCCCGTCCTCAACGCCGCATACGAGCTGGTCGGCGACAAGGCCGACTTCCTCGGTGTCGCGATCCAGGACTCCGAGGTCAACCAGCAGGCGCACATCGACGAGTTCGCGATGCCGTACCCGTCGATCTTCGACCAGGCGAACACGTACTCCGCGACCTACGGAGCGATCGGGGCGCGCTCGATCCCCACGACGATCTTCATCGACAAGCAGGGCCGGGTCGCCGTCCGCCTCTTCGGTGAGGTCGTGAGCGCCCAGGAAGTTGCTGCCCTCGTCGACCGCTTGGCGTCCGAGACGGAAACTTCTTCCGCCCAGTGACGTTCCCCCAACGAGCCCCCTCGTCTGGACCCGGCTGTGGCCGACCTCGCACGTGAGTTGATCACCGACGCCAACCTCGTCATCGCGATGGGGGTCGCGTTGGTCGCCGGCCTGCTCTCGTTCGCGTCGCCCTGCGTCGCCCCGCTGGTTCCGGGCTACCTGAGCTTCATGACCGGCCTGACCGGCGGCGAGTTGGAGGCCGGCGGTCGCAAGGAACGCACCCGGGTGCTGGTCGGCGGGATCCTGTTCGTCCTGGGCTTCGGCATCCCCGTCATGCTGATCGCGGCGTTTGCCTCCAGCTTCACGCAGGTGCTCAATGGTCGGCCGGCCCAGGTCGCCATGGGCCTGCTGGTGATGTTCTTCGGCCTGCTGATGGCTCGCGGCACGCTGATGAAGGAGTTCCGCTTCCTCGAACGGGCGCCCGACGCCGGGCTCGCCTCGGCGCCCCTGCTGGGCTTCGTCTTCGGGGTCGGCTGGACCCCCTGCACTGGCCCGGCGCTCGGCGCCATCTTCTCGTTGTCGGCCGTGACCGGCGGCGGCGCGGCCCGGGGTGCCGTGCTGGGGATGACGTACGCCATCGGCCTCGGGATCCCGTTCATCCTCGCCGGTCTGCTGTTCCACCGAGCCAGCGGCGCCCTGGACATCCTGAAGCGAAATGGCCGCACTTTGCAGGTCTTCGGCGGGGGCCTGCTGATGGTCGTGGGCCTGCTCATCGCCACCGGGGCGTGGGACGTGATCATCCGCTGGATGCTCACGAACCTCCCCGGCTTCGATGTCACCCCGATCTGAGTCCTACCCTCCGGACTTCCATGCCACCCATTGACTCCTTCGATCCGCCGGAGGCGAACCCCACGCCGCGGCGACCTTCCGGACGGGCACCTGCCAACCCTGTGTTGGAGGCCCTCGGGACGTCATGGCGATGGCTGCGGCGGATGAAGACCGCGCTCTATCTCCTGGCCGCGCTGGGTGTGCTGACGCTGATCGCCACGATCGTCCCCCAGGAACCCAACGTTCCGCGGACCGTCCGGGGCTGGCGCCTCGGGCTCGAAGGTCCCGGCGAGGTCGTCTCGGGCCTGATCGACGGGATCGGGGCGTACGACGTCTACGGCTCGCCGGTCTTCCTGCTCCTGCTCCTGCTGCTCTTCACCTCGCTCACCGGCTGCCTGCTTCCTCGCTTCCGTGCGTGGTGGCGCATGGCCCGCCTGACCCGGCCGCCCCGGTCTCGTGATCTCACGGTCCACCCCCACGTGGCCGAGTTCCCGACCACGCTCCCCGTGGACGAGGCCCTCGCCGCCGCACGGGGCGTCCTGGCGAAGCGCCGGTGGCGGCTGCGCAACGACGACCCTGCGGCCGGCCTGAAGCCCCAGGTCGCCGCGGAGAAGGGGATGCTCAGCCGTGAGGGCGGCTCCCTGATGTTCCACACCTCGTTCTACGTCCTGCTCATCGGCGTGGTCTTCGGACAACTTCTGGGCTTCACCGGCCAGGTCGGGATCGTCGAGGGGGAGTCCTTCGCGGACACCGCCGTCGGCTACTGGTCCTACCAACCGGGGCGCTGGTGGGACGACGGCGACCACCGCGCCTTCGGCCTGACCGTGGACGAGTTCCAGGTCGACTGGCACCGGTCGGTGGAACTCGGCGGCCAGCCCAAGCTCTTCCTCGCCGACCTGACGATCACCCGCCCCGATGGCTCGACCTACTCGGAGCCCGTCGGCGGGAACGACCCGGTCACCGTCGACGGCATGAAGATCCACCTGCTGGACTGGGGCTACGCGCCCCGCGTCGAGGTCGAGGTGGACGGCAACGTGGTCTACGACGGCTTCATCACCCTGCGAGGCAATGACCGTGGCTTCTGGACCGGCGCCGTCAAGGCCCCCGGTGCCGAGCCGGACGTCGGGCTCGAACTGAGCTTCTGGCCCACGGCGCGCGATGCCGCGGACCCCTCGACCTGGACGGGCGCCCCGTGGGCCGACGCCCCGTTGCTGGCCTACGTGCAGTATCGCGGTGACCTCAAGCTGGACCGGTCGCAGAACGTCAACACCCTCGACCTGACGAATCTCGAACAGGACGGTGGCGGCCTGATGCGCCCCGGCCAGGAGTTCACGTCGGGCGGGGTCACCGTCCGCTTCGTGGAGTTGCGCCGGTACGTGGGGCTGCAGTTCAGCCATCAACCGACCGCACCGATCCTGCTCGCTGGCGCCGCACTGATCCTGCTTGGCCTGCTGCCTGCTCTGTACGCTTTCCGGCGTCGCCTCTGGGTCGAACACCACCTCGACGAGACCACCGGACGGGCCAACCTCCGTGTCGCCGGCCGCGCCTTCCAGCGCGAGCAGGCCTTCGAGGAAGAGTTCGACCGACTCGTCGAGGAACTGCGCAAGGCCGTCGGCGTTGGCCCTGACGACACCCCCAGCCCCCGTCCGCGGGGCAATCAGAGCGAGGTAGCACGATGACCCAGGCTGCATGGGCTGACCTGTCCAACGCCCTGTTCTTCCCGACCACGTTCCTGCTCTACCTCGGGGCGATGTTCGCGTCGTTCTACGGCCTCGCCTTCACCCGCACGGCGCTCACCACCGACGCTCCGGCCGCTGCCGGCACGTCGGCCGAGGCCCGCGCAGGTCGGCGCGGCCAAAAGCTGGCGACCATCCTCGCGTCCGTCGGCGTCGTCGCGCACGGGGCCCACATCGTCACGCGTTCGATCGCCTCCGGCGGTCGGGTGCCGCTCGGCAACATGTTCGAGTTCTCCTCGTTGATCGGCTTCATCGTCGTGGTGGCGGCCCTGGTCGTCTTCCAGTGGCGCCTCAAGCGCCCCGAGGTCCTCGGCTTCCTGCTGTTCGCCGGTGTGATCTCCATGGCGGCGTCGCTGCTGCTGTGGACCGAACCGGGTCCGCTGCTGCCGATCCTGAACTCGCACTGGCTCAAGATCCACGTCTTCGCGATCATGCTGGGCTTCTCGGTCTTCGTGGTCGGCTTCACCTTCAACGCGCTCTACCTGCTGCGGGACACCGCAGAGCGCCGCGTCGCTGCCTCCACCGCTGCGGGCGGCGACCGTCGCTCCATCGGGGCCGCGTATGCGCCCGGCGGCAGCGTCGTCGAGGACCCGATCGGCGAGCAGACCGAAGGTCGTGAGGACAAGGACGGCGGTGCCCTGCTGCCCGTCGACGAGCACGACGACCTCGCCTACGGGGCTGCCCTGCGTGCGTCGATCCAGCCGGTCCGCCTCGCCCTCTGGTCGGCGCTGGTCGGCTTCGCTGCTGGATCCGTCTTCATCAGTTCACGGCCCTCTGCCACGGTCGGCATCGCGATCCTCGCCGCCGTCGGGGCGCTGACCGCCTGGCGGTTCCTGCCGTCGCTTCCCAGCGC
>CBDTZE010000034.1:0-10792 GCA_965364815.1 uncultured Nitriliruptoria bacterium
CGTCCGAGAGCCCCCCGTCCAGGTCGGCGAGCGAGCCATCGCCATCGGCTCACCCTTCGGTCTCGACGCCTCGGTGACCGCCGGGGTCGTGTCGGCGCTCAACCGCAACCTGACGGCCGAGGACGGCGTGCTCATCGCGGACGTCCTGCAGACCGACGCGGCCATCAACCCGGGCAACTCCGGCGGGGCGTTGGTCGACGGCCAGGGGCGCCTGATCGGGATCAACACGGCCATCCTGACCGGTTCGGGCGGCAGCCAAGGTGTTGGCTTCGCCATCGCCGCGCCGGTCGCGGTGACGGTCGCCGAGGAACTGATCGCCAACGGATTTGTCCGCCACGCCTTCCTCGGGATCACGGGTGTCACGATCAGCGCCGAGGCCGCCGACCGCCTCGGGATCGACGCCGACGGTGGCGCCGTCGTGGACACGGTGCAGCCCGGCAGCGCTGCCGCAGAGGCGGGCCTGCTGCGTGACGACCTCATCGTGGCCATCGACGGAAACGACATCTCGACGATGGACGAGCTCGTCATGGTGATCCGTCGCCGTTCACCCGGTGACGAAGTGGTCTTCACCGTGGTGCGTGACGGCGATCGCATCGACTTGACGGCCGTCCTCGGAGAACGTCCTCGTTGAGTAACCTTCGGGCAGCGACAAGGTGCGGGCGTGGGCAGTCTCGGTGTGCAGGAGATGGTGGTCATCGCCATCATCGCCCTGCTCGTGTTCGGGCCTGATCGCCTGCCCGAGGTCGCACGCAACGCCGGCAAGTTGGTCGCTCGCTTCCGCGAGGAGACCGGCAAGTCACTCGACGAACTCAAACGC
Organism: uncultured Nitriliruptoria bacterium; assembly: GCA_965364815.1. Classification (GTDB taxonomy): domain Bacteria; phylum Actinomycetota; class Nitriliruptoria; order Nitriliruptorales; family Nitriliruptoraceae; genus CBDTZE01. The sequence goes on from CBDTZE010000034.1 coordinate 818, forward strand.
GCTGCCAACGTCGAGGGCCTCGAGGGCGAGTTCCGTGAACTCAAGGGCGAGTTCGAGCGCGCGAAGGCAGACCTCAAGGGCTCGGTGGACGTGGTGACCAACACGGTCAAGGACGCGGGCGCGACGCCCCGACGCCGGGTCTCCGCGCCCCCGTTCGATCCTGACGCCACGTGAAGCGCGTCCTGATCGCCGCAGCCCTCGTGGGGACGTCCTGGGCGGCCCTGCACAACGACGGGGCCCAGTCGGCGGAGCGCACCTTCGCGACCGGCATCCACGAACGCCGCCGCGCGGCCAACGACCGGGTCGTGGCCGCCGCGACCGACCTCGGCTCGGTCTACGGCATGACCGGCGTGGCCACCGCCCTCGCGGTCACCGGCCGCCGTCGTGCCGCTGCCGAGCTCTTCCTGGCCAGCAGCATCGCCTGGGTCGTCGCCCAGGCCGCCAAGCCGCTGGCCAACCGCCCGCGGCCGTACGAGGCCGGCGAGGTCGAACGCCTGGTCGCCGTCCCGGCAGGTTCTTCCTGGCCCAGTGGCCACAGCGCCGTCACCGCGGCCATGGGCGCCTCGATCGCGGCACACGGCGGTCCTGCTGCCTCCGTCGCCGGGACGGCCATGACGGCGTTCGTGGGGACGTCTCGGGTCTATGTCGGGGTGCACTACCCCACGGACGTGATGGCCGGGATCGGGGTCGGCCTGGCCTCGCACGCCACGGCCCGGACCGTGACGCGCTGGTGGGCGCGGCACCGGGCCTGAAACGTCGAACGCCCCGACGGCCAGGGGCCGTGGGGCGTCCGAAGATCGTGCGTTGGCGTCAGCCGGCGAACGGCAGCTTGCGTCCGACCAGCGAGCGCTGGCGCGCGGCGAGGTCGGTGGCGATCTGGCGGATCGCCTGCGAGGCCGGGACGTCCGGGTCGGAGATGATCAGCGGCTGGCCGCTGTCCGAACCCTTGCGCAGGCGCGTGTCCATCGGGATGCGGCCCAGGAGCTTGGTGTTCAGCGCGTCGGCGAGGAGTTGCCCGCCGCCGGAGCCGAACAGCTCGTGGCTGGAGCCGCAGTCCGGACAGGTGAAGCCGGCCATGTTCTCGATGACACCGGCGACCTGCATGCCGGTCTGCTCGGTGGCCTTGCCGGCCCGCTCGGCCACCTTCTGGGCGGCTTCCTGCGGCGTGGTCACGACGACCATGTCGGCGTTCGGGAGCATCTGCGCCAGCGAGATCGCGATGTCACCCGTGCCCGGCGGCAGGTCGCAGAGCAGGTAGTCGAGGTCGCCCCAGTAGACGTCGGCGAGGAACTGCTGCAGCGCCCGGTGAAGCATCGGTCCGCGCCAGATGACGGAGCGGTCGGGGTCGGTGAAGAACCCGATGGAGATGACCTTGCAGCCGTGGGCCTGCAGCGGCATGACCATGCCCTCGAAGGCAACCGGTCGGCCGGTGACGCCCATCATGCGGGGGATCGAGTAGCCCCAGATGTCGGCGTCGAGCACGCCGACCTTGTGGCCCTGGCGTGCGAGTTCGACGGCGAGGTTGACCGTCACCGAGGACTTGCCGACGCCGCCCTTGCCGGACGCGATGGCCAGCACCTTGGTGGGCGAGTTGGCCTCGGAGAACTGGATCTTCATCTCCGGGTTGCCGGCGCCGCGGTCTTCGCGCAGCTTGGCCGACAGGCCCTGGCGTTCCTCGTCCGTCATCGAGGTGAAGGCGATCGTGACGTCGTTGACGCCGCCGAGCGACTTGACCGCGGCCGTCACCTCATTGGTGATGCGGTCCTTGAGCGGACAGCCGGGGACCGTCAGCTTGATGCGGACACCGACGTTGGCGCCATCGATGATGACGTCCTCGACCATGCCGAGTTCGGTGATCGGCTTGTTGATCTCGGGGTCGTCGACGGTCGCGAGGATCTCGAGAACCTGGTCCTTGGTGGGCACGGCGAAGCCTCTTGCAGATGCGGGAACATCGCGAAAACGCGATGGCCCGCGAGGGTATCCGCGCCCCGAACGGCTCCGGTCAGCGGGTGCGCGCGCCCACGGATCCACCCTTGCCGTTGCCCTTGCCGCGGTTCTTGCCCTGCCCGCGGTTCTTGCCCTGGTTGCCCTGTTGGCCGCCCTGCTTGCCGCCTTGCTCGGCGGGCGATGCGTCGCGGCGCGCGTCCTGCGAATCTTCGCCTCCGGCGTCGAGATACCGGCCGTCGGGCTCCTCGTTGTCCGTGGAGTCGTCGCGCACGTTGGACAGGACCTCGCCGTGGTCCATGTACTCCGTGTCGTTGTCCGCGTCATGCTCGCGCAGGGCGGCGTAGACATCGTCGTCGTCCTCGCTGCGCAACGGGACGTCGACCACGTGGCCCTTCTTGCGGGGCGACTGGCGCCGCTCGACGAGGTAGGGCTCGAGGCCGTCGCCTCCCGCCACGAGTTCGCGGATGAGGCGCTTGCTGTTGAGGCGCAGGTCGTCGGGCGTGGAGCGGACGACCTCGTCGAAGGTCGTCAGGCCGGCCATCGCCTTGATGATCGCGTCCTGGCGCATCGAGCGAATGCCCTCGTCGCGCGCGTGGTTGCGGATGTGTGACTCGCGGGCGCCGTCGACGATCAGGTCGCGGATCTTCGGGGAGATCGGCAGGATCTCGGTGACGGCCGCGCGCCCCTGGTAGCCCGTGTCGGCGCAGTGTGTGCAGCCTCGGCCTCGACGCAGGGTCGTGACGTTCTCGAAATCGGAGGGGTCGAGGCGCAGTCGCCGGAGCAGCCGGGGCGACGGGACCGTCGGGTCGTTCTCGCCGCATTCCGGGCAGACGACGCGGACGAGGCGCTGGGCGACCACGAGGGTGAGCGACGAGGCGATCAGGTGGCGCTCGACGCCGAGTTCGGACATGCGCAGCACGGTGGCCGGGGCGTTGTTCGTGTGGACGGTGGAGAGGACGAGGTGGCCAGTCATCGCGGCCTCGAAGGCCAACTGGGCGGTCTCGCCGTCACGGATCTCGCCGACCATGACGACGTCCGGGTCCTGGCGCAGCACCGTGCGCATCCCGACGGCGAACGTGAAGCCGATGCGGGGATTGACCTGGGTCTGGTTGACCAGGTCGAGTTCGTACTCGATCGGGTCCTCGAGCGTGATCACGTTGCGGGTGATCGTCGCGATCTCGGCAAGGCCCGCGTAGACGGTGGTGGTCTTTCCTGAACCGGTCGGCCCCGTGACCAGCACGATGCCCTGGGGCGATTCGAGTGCCTCGGTGAGGATCTCGCGAACGTCCGGTGCGAGGTGGAGGTCCTCGATGTCCATCCGGGAATCGCCGCGGCGCAGCAGACGCATGACGATCTTCTCGCCATGCATGGACGGCATCGACGAGACACGAAGGTCAACGGCCTCGCCGTGGACCGTGACGGCGGTGCGGCCGTCCTGGGGGCGACGCCGCTCCGAGATGTCCATCCCGGCCATCAGCTTGAGTCGCGAGGTCAGCGGGGCGCGAGCCGGCCGTGGGATCTTCATGACCTCGGTCAGGATCCCGTCGACGCGGAAGCGGACGCGCACGTCGTCGCGGGTGGGTTCGACGTGGATGTCGCTTGCGCGGAGGCGGATGGCATCGATGATGAGCGTGTTGGCCAGCCGGACGATCGGCTTGGCTTCCATCTCTGCGGAGTCGACGTCGTCGTCGTCGCTCTCCGCGCCCAGCAGGTCGTCCTGGAAGTCCTCTTCCTGGATCGAGCCGTGGCTTGGGTAGTAGCGGTTGAGCGCGGCGCCGATGGAGGTCTCGGTGGCGACGACCGGGCGCACGCGGGTCGCGCTGGTGGTCATGCGCAGTTCGTCGAGTGCAAAGACGTTCGTCGGGTCGACCATGGCGACGACGAGGGTGCCGTCCTCCTCGATGGCCATCGGCATGACGTGGTGACGTCGTGCCATCTCCGGCTGCAGGCGAGCGACAGCCTCGAGGTCGGGCTTGTCCTTGCTGAGGTCGAGGCGGTCGAGTCCCAACTGGTTGGCCAGCGCGGCCGCGAGGTCGTTGTCGTCGACCACGCCCATCTCAATGAGTGTCGACCCGAGTCGGCGACGCTTCCCGCCGCCCTGGTTCTGGGCCTCGAGCGCGCGCGCAAGGTCCAGCTCCGTGATCGCCCCGTCCGCCACGAGCACTTCGCCGAGTCGCCGCCTGCGTGCCATGTCTTCGCCTCAGTCGTCCTGCTTCGGCGTGGCGCGCTTGTACGGTCGCCCGCCTCCCCGCCAGCCGGTGAATGCCTTGCAACGTTATGCGACCGTGATCCTCTTCGCGCTGTTCGCCCTGTTCGGGGCGGCCTGCGAGTTGCGAATCGCGACGGACATCGTCGTTGCCGCCGACCATACCGGCGAGTTGGTGGTCTCCGTGGCCCTCGACGAGGACACGGCACGGGATCTGGTGGACGCCGGCCTGGTGCCGACCGCAGGCCTCGACGAGGCGGTTGCCGCCGCCGAGGGCTGGACGGCGGAGCCCCTTGACGGCGTTGCGGCGGGGGTACGCCTGCGCCACGAGTTCGACGATCCGTCGCAGGTCGGCGCGCTGCTGGCCGCCCTGTCACGCGACCTTGGGGTCGAGGACGGGGCGCTGTGGGACGGCCTGCGGCTGGTCACGGCGCCCGATGGTGAGACGCTGGTTCTCCAGGGTCGCGCAGGTGTCGTCGCCCCGACGGTCGCCGGCGCGGAGGGCGCAGCGGTCTCCTTCGACGGGGACGACCTCGCCCAGCGCCTGCGTGAGGACGGCCGGGCCGCGGTGCGCCACGACCTGCAACTGGTCTCCGCGGGCGGCTACGGGGCGCAGGACGCGGACCGTCAGACCGACGGGGCGTTGATCTGGGAGCTCCCCACGGGTGAGCTCCGGACCGTCAGCGCTGAGTTGTTGGCTGCGGACCGGATCCCGTGGCTGGTCTTCGCGATCGTCGCTGGCGTCGCCCTCGCGGGCGCGTTCGCGCTGACCGTCGCGCTGCGTCGCCGATCACGGCGCGGGACCGTCGTCGCGGTCTGACCGAGGCCTTGGCCGACCTCAGAACTTCAGGGTGAGCTCCACCAGCGTGCACTCGTTGCGCCAGCGAGCCAGCGCGCCTTCACCGTCGGGCAGGTTGAGGCGCGTGCCGAGCCCCAGCTTGGCGATGGCCTCGAACTCGTCGGTGTCGTTGGGCACGACGCGGGCGTCGGCCTTCACCGTGCCGATGATGGCCTTGACGTCCTTGCCCTTGACCGAGACGTCGACGACGTCCGCGTTCTCGAGGTTGGGAAGGCCCTGTTCGGTGCCGCCCTTGAGGATGAACACCTTGTCGCCCTGGTGGACGTACCAGGCCGGACGGTGGAGCATCGTGCCGTCGAGCTGGGGGATCGTGAGCCAGATGATCGAGCTCTTGCTCAGGCCCGCCTGGATCACGTCGGGCAGTGCGCCCGAGGTCAGGATGGAGCCCTCGACGTCGATCCAGACCGGGATGCGGCCGGACTCGGACCCATCGATCAGGAAGACGAGGCTGTGCTCGCCGTGCTCCGTGAGTTCGATCTTCTCGGTGATCTCGGACCGGAAGAGGTCCTCGAACATCTCGCCGCGGAGCTCGATCTTCCGATGCTTGCGCTGCCACAGGACGGTCTTGCCGTCCGGGGCCAGCAGCAGCACCGACTCCTCGACGACGCCCTGCGGGCCCTTGTAGACCCGATTGAGGTGGAACGGCTGCGAGGATGCAGGCAGCTCACCGAGGGTCCGGATGATCGGGTCGGCGAGGCCGTCCTTCTCGAACGTGGCCTTGTCGAAGGCGATCGCGGTCAGCAGCGTGGCGCTTGCCATGCGGTCGTCCTGGCGTCGTGTGGCGGTGAAGATCGATGCAGCGCGCGAGGATAGCCAAGCGGCCGGGGGTCCCCCGTGCCTGCCTGTAGCGTCGGACGGGCACCGACCAGGGATGTGACGTGGACGAGATCGAGCAGCTCCGGGACACTGTCCGGGCCTTCTGCGACAAGGAGGTCCGTCCGACGGCGCGCGACCGCGACCGTGACGAGTCCTTCCCGGAAGAGATCGTCGCCGGCATGGCGCAGATCGGGATCCTCGGTGCAGCGCTCCCGCCGGAGCACGGCGGCGGTGGCGTCAACGCCTTCGGCTACTTCGCCGTCGTCGAGGAGTTCGGGGCCGCCGACGCGTCCTTGCGCTCGTTGATCTCGGTGAACATGGGCCTCGTCGGCATGTCGATCTCCCGGTGGGGGACCGAGGACCAGAAGGCCCAGTGGATCCCGGGGCTCTGCGAAGGCCGCCTCGGCGCCTTCGGCCTGACCGAACCGGGCGCTGGCTCCAACCCGTCCCAGATGAGCTCCCGTGCCGTCCGCGATGGTGACGACTGGGTCATCGACGGCAGCAAGGTCTTCATCACGAATGGCTCGCTGGGCGCCGTGACGATGATCTTCGCGCGTGCCATCGACGGCGGCGAGGACCTGGGCATCACCTGCTTCCTCGTGCCGCAGGACGCCGAGGGCTACGAGGGCCGCCAGATCCACGGCAAGTTGGGGCTGCGCTCCGGCGACACGGCCGAGATCTCGCTGACCGGCGTCCGGGTGCCTGCGGATGCGGTGCTCGGCGAGGTCGGCCATGGCATGAAGATCGCGCTCTCCGCCTTGGACAACGGCCGGTTCAGCGTCTGTGCCGGCGCCGTGGGCATCGCTCGCGAGGCCCTCGAGGTCAGCGTCAAGTACGCCCTGGAGCGCGAGCAGTTCGGCAAGCCGATCGCCAGCTTCCAGCTGGTCCAGGAGTTGTTGGCGGCCATGCACGTCGACCTCGAGGCCAGCCGCGCGCTGGTGGAGAAGGTCGCCCGCATGAAGGACGCGGGGGAGCGTTTCACGCTGGAGGTCTCCACCGCCAAGCTGTTCACGACCGAGGCCAGCGTCCGCTGCGCCGACCGGGCCGTGCAGATCCACGGGGGCTACGGCTACATCGACGAGTACCCCGTCAGTCGGATGCTGCGCGACGCCCGCGTGACCACCCTCTACGAGGGCACCAGCCAGATCCAGCACCTCATCATCGGACGCGCACTCACAGGGATCAACGCCTTTGTTTGACCTGCACTCACACACCGTCTTCAGCGACGGGACCACCACGCCCGAGGCCAACGTCGCCATGGCGGTCGAGCTCGGCCTGTCCGGCCTGGCCGTGACTGACCACGACACGACCGATCCCTGGGACCGCGCCATTGCGGCAGCAGACGGCACGGGGCTGGAGATCATCCCCGGTGTCGAGTTCTCCGCAGAGCACGAGGAGGTCTCGGTCCACGTCCTGGGGTACTGGGTCGACCCGAAGAACGGGCCGCTCCAGCGCGAGATGGACCGCCTGCGCAACGAACGCGAGCGCCGCGCCGAGGAGATCGTCGCGAAGTTCGTGGGCCTGGGTGTCGAGATCTCGTTCGACCGTGTCAAGGAGTTGGCGGGCAACGCCCCGATCGGCCGGCCGCACATCGCGCGGGCCGTCGTCGAGCTCGGCGCGGCTGGCTCGGTGACCGAGGTGTTCGACACCTGGCTCTCCGACGGCGGCCCGGCGAATGTGCCGAAGTACGCGGTCAGCCCGGTCAAGGCCGTGGAGCTGTTGGTCAATGCCGGCGGCGTCGCGGTGCTGGCCCACCCGGCCCTGTACGGCCGGGACGACGAGGGGCTGCCCGTCGAGGTGGCGCAGGCCATGGCCGCGGCCGGACTGGCGGGCATCGAGGCCGACCACCCGCACCACACAGAGGCGGCACGCGACCACTGGCGGCGCGTCGCCGCGGACCTCGGCCTGGTCGTCACCAGCGGGTCGGACTTCCACGGGGAGTCCAAGGATCTGCTGTTGGGGCAATCGACGACGACGGCCGCGGTGGTCGACAAGCTTCGTGAGAAGGCCAGCTGACACGGGCATTGTGTGCCAGCGCACGCCGACGGGCGGTCCGGTCCGAACAATGTCCGAATCGTCGTAGTTGGTCGCGCGCTGCGCCGTGGCGGAGCAGCGGGGTCAGCCTGACCTTGAATGACCAGGAGACAACGGTCCGAATCGTCGCTTGTCCATGGACGACGAACGGGCAAGTCCGGCACACTGGACCTCGCTGATCCGGCGCGAAGACCTCCCGACGCGGATCCGGCCCCGAGAGACACATGGTCCAGAAGGCGCAGAAGGTCGTCCCGGTCCCGTCACTGCTCTTCAGTGACGGCACCTCGGCAGGCCGCGTGGTCCGGATCGAGGACGACGTCGTGAGCATCGGACGCCATGTCGGCAGCTCGGTGGTCCTGTCCGACCCGCGGGTCTCTCGCGTCCATGCCACGCTCGAGCGGCTGAACGGGGCACTCATCGTCACCGACCTCGGCTCCAGTGCCGGGACGTGGGTCAACGGATCCCGGGCTGTCGGGCCCGTCGCCGTGCACCACGGTGACCGCGTCTCGTTCGGGCCGGTTGCCTGCCGCTTCGAGGACCCGGCGCGTGCGTCGGTCTCCGAGGACGCCACCGTCGTCATCGACATGGGGCGCCAGGAAGGTCAGCCGCACCTCTCGCCGCGTCAGCAGCAGGTCCTGTTGCTCATGGCCGAGGGCATGACGAACGCCGAGATCGGCGGGAAGCTCGGCGTCACGGAACGCACGATCAAGGCCTACGCCCAGGAGCTGTACGACAAGCTCGGCGTGCGCAACCGTGCCGGGGCGGTGGCCGAGGCTGCCAAGCACGGGATGCTCTGAGCCAGCTTCGGCAAACGCCGGTCTGGTCGGCCGGGTCGGCCGTGGCGTGGGGATAGCCTGCCTGACGTTGCCGTCGATGGGCCCAGTGCATGAGTGACCTCGCATCCGACCTCGCTGAGGGGTATGGCTTCGACGACGATGCCGTCATCTTCGGGCGTGCCCTCGACGCGGAGCTGGACGGGACGGTCAACTCCCATTGGATCCAGGCGCCGCTGAGCATGCTCAACCGCCACGGCCTGGTGGCGGGTGCGACCGGCACCGGCAAGACCAAGACCCTGCAGCTCTACGCAGAGCAGCTCTCGATGCTGGGCGTCCCGGTCTTCCTCGCCGACCTCAAGGGCGACCTGACGGGCATGGCCGTGCCCAGCCCCGGGCACCCCAAGATCGACGAGCGCATGTCCGGCATGGACCTGCCCTGGGCGCCGCAGTCCTTCCCGGTCGAGCCGCTGTCGCTCTCGGGAGAGAACGGCGCCAAGCTGCGCGTCCCGATCTCCAGCTTCGGGCCACTGCTCCTCGCCAAGGTGCTTGATGCGTCGGACACCCAGGAGTCCGTCCTGCAGGTCCTGTTCGCCTACGCGGACGACGCCGGGTTGGCGCTGCTGGATCTCTCTGACCTGACGGCGATGCTGAAGTTCCTGACCTCTGACGAGGGCAAGGAGGTCCAGAAGGAGTACGGCGGCATGTCCACCGCCACGCTCAACGTCCTGCTGCGCAAGTGCATCGCCTTGGAGCAGGAGGGCGGTGACACGTTCTTCGGTGAGCCGGAGTTCGACGTCCTCGACCTGCTGCGCAACGCCCCCGACGGCCGCGGCATCGTGTCCGTGATGAACCTCACGGACGTCCAGAACAAGCCCCGGCTGTTCTCCACCTTCATGATGTGGCTGCTGGCGGAGCTCTACGAGGAGCTCGACGAGGTCGGCGACCTCGACAAGCCCCGCCTGGTGTTCTTCTTCGACGAGGCCCACCTGCTGTTCAACGGGGCGTCGAAGTCCCTGACGGAGACCATCGAGCTCACCGTCCGGATGATCCGGTCCAAGGGCGTCGGCGTCTTCTTCGTGACCCAGCAGCCCAAGGACGTGCCCGACGGCGTCCTGGCACAGCTGGGCAACCGGGTGCAGCACGCCCTGCGTGCGTACACCCCCCAGGACCAGAAGGCCCTCAAGCAGACGGCCGCGACCTTCCCGATCACCGAGCACTACGACGTCCGTGCGGCGCTGCAGGAGTTGGGGATCGGCGAGGCGCTGATCACGGTGCTCGGTCCCAAGGGCGCCCCCACGCCGACGGTCGCGGCGCGGCTGATGGCTCCCACCTCCCTG
>CBDTZE010000035.1:0-10743 GCA_965364815.1 uncultured Nitriliruptoria bacterium
GGCACGCTGACCTCGATCGGCGAGGTCGCCGTTGGCGAGGGCATCGTTCGCATCGTCGGTGGTGGCCTTCCGATGCCAACCACCGAGGTGGCGGCGCACCCCTACGGCCTGCGCGACTACTCGGTGACGTACTCCGGTCTCTACATCCTGGAGAACGCGATCATCCACGACGCCGCGACCCTGGGTCAGTCCGACGCGCCTGCACCGACACCCGCACCGACACCTGCACCAGCGCCGTTGCCGGCCACGGGCGCCGGGTTCTCCTTGGCTGCGCTTGCCGTGCTGGGAGCCGGGAGTCGGCTGCGCCGCAGGGCCTCGTAGACCAGCCAGCCGACCGCCACGCGGCGCAGCAACCCAACGGCCTGCGCCGCGTGCAGGAACCCTCGATCCCCTCCTGCCAGGGCGGGACCGTAGAGCAACCAGTTCACGGCGTTGAGCGCCTCGACGACGACCAGCGGCAGCACGCTCACACGAGACACGACGACGAACGGCACCAGCCAAAGGACGAACTGTGGGCTGGCAACGCGACTGCTGAGCAGGAACAGCGCGACGATCGCCAGCGCAGCGTCCTGGGGATCGATCGCGTCGTCACGCAGGCGGCGGCCGACCAGGGCCAGCCCGCCAACGAGGACGCCCAGCGAGGCGATCGACACCAACGTCCACCAGCCGCCGTCCCAGAAGCCCGATGGCGCCAGGTACTGACCCAGGTCGTGGATGCCCTGCAGGCCCGACTCGAGGTTGGTGGTCCGTCGCGCGTGGAAGAGGTGCGCCTCGACCCAGCCGGCGGGGCTGGCCAGGATCGCTGGCACCTGCGCCAGCAACCCCACGCCCGCGGCGATCATCGGGGCGCGGAACCGCTCGGCCCGTGGGAGGTCATGGGCCGCGGCCCAGGGGCCCCAGACCAGCAGCAGACCAAGCAGTCCTGGCCACCACTTCATCGCGAACCCGACGCCGATGAGCACCGCGGCCAACTCACGACGCCCCGAGGCCAGGGCAGCGACCGCGAGGAAGGCGGGCGCCACGGCCCACAGGTCCCAGTTCTGGAAGGCGAAGAGCAGCAGGGCGGGGGACAGCGCGAGAAGCAGCAGGCGCGTCGGGTCGCGCTGGTCACGCAGGACGACCCAGGTCGCGGCCGCGAAGGTCGCCATGGCTGAAGCGGCCAGCGTCAGGCCGGTCAGCGTGAAGAATCCGCGGCGCGTGTCGGTGAGCAGGGCGATGAACCACGCCCCGAACCCCAGTCCCGGCGGGTACTCGAAGACGTAGTCGGTGACGTACCCCGCGGGCGCCCCGGCATAGGGCAGCGCATCAACGTCGAAGCCTCGGAAGGACCACAGGATGCTGATGTCCGAGTAGCAGTAGCGAGTGACGCGCCAGAAGCCGTTCTCGCCGTCGATGCAGACGGCCTTGCCTGCCCAACTCAGGACCAGCACGGCGGCGAACAGCAGCGCGGCGACGGCCGCGATGACGACCGCACGCCGGCCTTCCTTGCCTTCCAGGAACGAGGCGCTGCTCACGCAGTCTGCCGCTGCTGGCTCTCGCCCATGGGCAGGAAGTCGACGTCGTAGAGGGCGCACACGATCCGGCGGTCACCGCGGTCCCACGTGGTCGGCGTCGGCTGGAAGGAGAACCAGGTCAGGTCGTTGCGATCCGGACCGACCCATTCCTCGAAGGCCGGGTCGCATCGATCGCGGATCCAGATCGTGAGGGCATCTTCGCCTGGCCAGGTGGTTCCGGGCAACGCATCAACGAAGAAGACCTCGTTGTCGTGGTTCTCGTTGCAGGGCACGGCCTGGACGGCGTCGTTGATCGGGTCGTCGAAGCAGTCCCCGACGTCCAGGAAGGACACGTCGATCCCGTCACCGAACTCCGGGAGGTCGTCGCGGTGGGCAAGGGCCCAGGCTCGGGCCCCTCCCGTCATGTCTCCGTTGACCAAGTCGTACACGTAACACAGCACGTCGCGGTCGCCGGCGTCCCACGAGTCGCGGGTCGGGGGCAGCGCGTTGAACCACAGCACCGAGTCCTCGAACGGCTGACCGACGAAGGGTTCGAAGGCCTCGAGGCACCGCTCCTGCGCCAGCGTCGCAAGCTCGTCGAAGCCCGGGTACGCCTGGGCCGGCAACCCGAAGGACGCGTAGACCTCGGCGAAGTGCGGCAGGGCACAGTCGAGGACCGCGACCCCTTCGACCTCGGCACCGGCCTCGGCATCCCGCAGCGGAGCGTTGAAGCAGTCACCCTGGCGGAGTTGGAACACGCCCCGGTCCGTCCCCGCCGCGAGGTCCAGGCGCGAACCCACCAACTTCGCACGGTCGAGGCGGAACAGGAAGCACACGACCTCGCGGTCGCCCTGGTCCCACGTCGTCTGGGTCGGCCAGAAGGCCGACGCGTCGAGATCGGTCAGGTCCATCGGGAAACCGACGGCATCGGCAAACCGGTCGACGCAGCCATCGACGGCCAACTGCCCGAGGGTCGCGCCGCCGGGGAAGCTCGGCATCCCGACGTCGAAGACGGCGTAGACCTCGTTGTCGTGCGCCTCCTCACAGTCGACTTCGGGGACGGTGCTCACGGAGCGGACCTCCTGCGAAGCGTCCTCGTCATCGTCAAAGCACGCCCCGGGCTCCAGGTCAAAGACGTTCCCCGTCCCGAATCCCGACAGGGCGACCGTGGCGATCACGCCGACGATGACGGCCAGCGCGATGGTGGCGAAGATGGCTGCCCGACGGCCACGTTGCGAGTCCGCCCCGCCATCGATCGTCACCAGTCGTTCCCCGCCCTCGGGCAGTGGCGGGAGTGGCGGTGCGTCCTGGACGCTCCCTCGGCCACTGAAGCGTTCCCGCTCAGCCTCGAGGGACTCGACCAGCTTCTCCTGCTCCGGCGGACGCAGGATCTCCGGCGGCTTCTTCCCGAAGAGCGACGGTGCCGCCGAGTCCTGCGGCGCGGCGTCGCGCGTCTGGGGCTCTGGAGCCGGGGCGGACGCCGGAGTCGGGGCCGCGTCGGCGACCTCGGTCGCGGGGCCGTCCTCGGCCGTCAGGGCCCGCGTGAGCTCGGTCCACCGCTCGCCGTCCCACCAACGGAGCCGACCCGGGGACGTCGGGTCGTCGTACCAGCCCTTGGCTGGGTTCATGGAACGGGACTCCGGGGGACGCGAGGTGGGGCGAAGGCTAGGCGAACCGGCCGTCCCGGACGGGACGTTGGCGGTGGGGAGGGTTGGTCACCCGTCGCCGCGATGAGCGATCAGGCGGCCAGGAAGGGCTTGAGCGTGCGGGCCACCCACCCAACGAGGTCGTCGGGAAGCGTCGCGGGCGTGGGCAGGAACAGCACGCCGATGTCCTTCTTGTACTCAGCCTGCGGGAAGGTCCGCTCCAACCGGACCTCGGCCGAGGTGGGCATGTGCACCGGGGCAACGCGCAGGCGGCCCTTGCGGTCCAGCGAGACCTCCTCCACGTTCCAGCGCCGCAGCGCGGCCTTGAGCGCAGCGACGGAGACCAGCTTCTCCGCAGGTTCGGGCAACGGACCGAAGCGGTCTCGGAGCTCCTCACGGACCTGCTTGACCCCGGCGGCGTCGCGCACGGCAGAGATCTTCTTGTAGAGCTCGAGGCGTTGGGCCGCGTCCTGCACGTAGTCGGACGGCAGGTGTGCGTTGATCGGGAGGTCGAGCTTGAGTTCCTTCTCCTGCACGGTCGCCTTGCCGGTCAGGTCCGCGACCTCTTCCTTGAGCAGCTGCGAGTACATGTCGAAGCCGACGGCGGCGACGTGCCCGGACTGCTCGGCCCCGATGACGTTGCCGGCGCCGCGGATCTCCAGGTCGCGCATGGCGATGGCCAGGCCCGAGCCCAGGCGGCTGTTGGCGGCCAGGGTCTCCAGCCGCGCGTACGCCTCCTCGGTGATCCGCGTGTCGGGCGGGTAGAGGAAGTACGCGTACCCGCGTTCCGACGACCGGCCGACGCGCCCGCGGAGCTGGTGGAGCTGCGACAGGCCCAGAAGATCGGCCCGCTCGATGATCATCGTGTTGGCGTTCGGGATGTCGAGGCCGGACTCGATGATGGTCGTGCAGACCAGGACGTCGAAGTCCTTCTCCCAGAAGCCGACCATGACCTTCTCGAGCTGGTGCTCCTGCATCTGCCCGTGTGCCCAACGGACCCGCGCGTCCGGGACGAGGCTCTTGACCCAGGCCGCGACCTCCTCGATGGAGTCGACCTGGTTGTGCACGTAGAAGATCTGACCGTCGCGCAGCAGTTCGCGACGGATCGCAAGCGCGACCTGCGCCTCGTCGAACTCCTGGACCATCGTGATGACGGGCTGGCGGTCCTCGGGCGCGGTCTCGATCACGGACATGTCGCGGATTCCCGCGATGGCCATCTCCATGGTCCGCGGGATCGGCGTCGCCGACATCGTCAGGACGTCCACGGAGGTGCGCAACTGCTTGAGACGTTCCTTGTGGCTCACACCGAAGCGCTGTTCCTCGTCGACGACGATGAGGCCGAGGTCCTTCCACTTGACCGACTTCGCGATCAAAGCGTGCGTCCCGATCACGATGTCGACCGTGCCTGCGGCGACCCCGTCGAGGACTTCACGGCGCTCGGCACCCGTGACGAACCTCGACAGCCAACGGATCTCGACCGGGAAGCCCGCGAACCGCTCCTTGAAGGTCTCGAAGTGCTGCTGCGCGAGGATGGTCGTGGGCACCAACACCGCGACCTGCTTGCCGTCGAAGGCGGCCTTGGCGGCGGCCCTGACCGCGACCTCGGTCTTGCCGAAGCCGACGTCGCCACACAGCAGGCGGTCCATCGGCAGCGGCGCCTCCATGTCGCGCTTGATCTCGTCGGTCACGTTGAGTTGGTCGTGCGTCTCCACGTAACGGAAGGCGTCCTCCAACTCGGCCTGCCACGCCCCGTCGGGGCTGAAGGCGTGGCCCTCCGAGTGCATGCGCGCCGTGTACAGGCGGATCAGTTCCGCAGCGATGTCGCGGACCGAGGAGCGAACGCGGTTCTTCGCACGCTCCCACTGCGCCCCGCCCAGGGACATCAGCTTGGGTGCCTCACCGCCCTGGTAGCGACTCAGGGCATCGATCTGGTCCGACGGGACGAACAGCACGTCGCCCTTCGCGTACTCGACCTTGACGAAGTCCTGCTTGCCCTTGTCGCCCGACGGCATGCGGACGTCCCGGGTCGTCATGCCGCGGAAGGTGCCGACGCCATGGAACTTGTGCACGACGGGGTCGCCGTCGCTCAACTCCAACGCGACCACGCTGGCGGCCTTGCGGGAGCCCATGCGTCGCGAGGCACGGCCGCGACGACGGGGGCCGAACAGGTCGTGCTCGGCGATGAGCGCCAGGCCGAGTTCCTCGTCGAGGAAGCCTTCGCGCAGCGGTGAGGCCACCACCTCGACGCGGCCACGCGTGCCGGCCTCGTCCACGTCAGCGGAGGCGATGTCCAGCAGCGTGCCGGGCGCGGCGTGTTGGCCGAGGACCTCGACCAGTCGCTTGCCGGGGCCACGGCCGGTTGTTGTCGCGACGACGCGCATGCCGTCGCGCAGCAGTCCGCGCAGCCGGTTCGCGGCGGCCTCGGTGTCTCCTCGGAAGGACGACCAGGGCTCGGCCGGCGTCGTCGCCGAGCCGAAGGCGTCGATCGCCCAGCGCTTGCCGTCGGTCAGCGAGACCACGTCCTCCAGCCGCGAGAAGCCAGCGTCCTCGGGACGGTGTCCGGCGGAGGTCTCCCAAGCCGTGTCCAGCAGGACCTCGGCCTCCTCGATGAGTTTGTTCGCGCGCTGGCCCAGGAGGATCGGGTCCACCAGGGCGACACCGGCATCGGCCGGCAGGAACTGCGACAGGACCTGGGTCCGCGGGCGCACCAGGGTCACGAGGGACTCGACGCCCTCGAACATGATCCCCTCGGCGAGTTGGTCGAGGTGCGACGCCAACGACGGATAGCGCTGGGCCATCTCCCGGGCGCGGGTGCGCAGGTCGTCGTCGACGACCAGTTCGCGAGCGGGGTCGAACTGGACCTTCTCCAACGTGTCCACCGACCGCTGGTCGGCCACGGAGAAGGAGCGGACGGTGTCGACCTCGTCCCCCCAGAACTCGACACGGACGGCGCACTCCCCCGCGGTCGGGAAGACGTCGATGATCCCACCGCGCACGGCGAATTCGCCACGCTGGTCGACCTGCGGCGTGCGGTGATAGCCGAGCCGGGCCAACGCGTCGACGAGACCGTCGAACCCGAGGTCGAGGTCGGTGGTGACCGTGATGGGGTGTCGCTGGGCCAGGGCCGGGTCCATCGGCTGCAGGACGGCACGGACCGGGGCGATGATCGCCAGCAGCGGTGCGTCGTGGGCCTCGGGCCGGACCACGCGGTCCAGCACGGCCAGCCGTCGACCGACCGTCGAGGCCTCGGGTGAGAGCCGTTCGTGCGGCAGGGTCTCCCACGGCGGGAAGACGGCAACCCGGTCCTCACCGAGGAAGGCCGCCATGCCGTCAGCCAGGGCCTCGGCATCCGACAGTCTCGGTGTGACGACCAGCAGCGGCTTGGCGCGCTCGGCCAGCAACGACAGGACATACGGCCGGGCCTGCGGCGAAACCGTCAGGTCCGGGGCGTCCAGGCGTTCCGCCAGCGGATCGCGCCCGTGACGCAGCAGGGCCCCGAGGGGCCCGACGGCCAGGCCGGGATCGGTCAGGCCGGCGACGGCGCTGCGCGCCGCGTCTGCTGCACGGTTCATCGTGGGGCTTCGGGGGAGGTGTCCTGGAGGATGCCCGCTGTGACGGTGGCGGAGTCGAACCGCCGCCTCAGCGCTGCTTCGGGCGCTTCTGGTGCGTGGGGCCACCGGGCATCTTGGGCTGGAACTTCTGGGCGATGGATTCGAGCTTCTGGTGCAGCGCGTACATCTCGGGCTTGGACAGGACGCGCTTGAACTTCATGGCCTCGACGCGGACCTTGTCCAACGGGACCTGCCCCTCGCCGTCACCGACGAGGATCTCGTGGATCGGGGCGTCGCCGCTGACGCGACCCATCTTCTGCTTCTCCTGCTTGAGCAGGATCTTGGTGCCTTGCGACCGGCCCTCGCCGATGAGGATGGCGCCGCACCGACCCACGACCAGGTGGACCATGTCCTGCTTCTTGTTGAACGCGATCGCCGGCGTGACGAGGAACCCACGCTGCGACTGCAGCACCGCGATGGCCGCGCCCGGCTGGCCTTCCAGCATCCCCATCTGGACCTGCGTCGCGCGACGACCGAAGACGATCAGGGCGGCGATGAGCGCCCCGAAGATCCCCAGGATGATCCCCAGGATGAGGCTGTTGATCAGGAAGAACCCGAGCGCGAAGAACAGCGCGAAGCCGGCCACGAGGGCAGCGACCACGAAAGGCACCAGCTTCGGATCGGCTTGGGCGGTCATCGTGAACGCAGCCTTGAGCTGCTTGAGGCGATTCATCGATCATCCTGTGGCTGCGCAACGGCGCAGATCGGCATGCAGGCGTGGAAGTTCGTCAGGGTACGGGCGCGGGCGTCAGCGCTTGCCGTTGAAGCGGTTCTGCGCCTCCTCGAGACCCAGGGTCGCCAGCACCTCGACACAGTCGGCCGCGTGCTGGAGCGTCACGTCGAGCTCTTCGCGTTCCTTGGGCATCGGCTTGCGCAGCACGTAGTCGGCCGCGGGCTGGCGGCCGGGCGGGCGCCCGATGCCGATGCGGACGCGGAGGTAGCTCTTGGAGCTGATCGCGCGGTCGATGTCGCGCAGGCCGTTGTGGCCGCCGTGGCCGCCGCCCTGCTTGGTGCGCAACGCCCCGACCTCGAGGTCGAGCTCGTCGTGCAGCACGATGATGCGTTCCGCGGGGACGTCGTACCAGGCGGCTGCGGACTGGACGGGACCACCCGAAGTGTTCATGTAGGTGCTCGGGACGACCATCACGAGGCGCTGCCCGCCGACGGTGGTCTCCGCGATCTCGCACCGGACACGCTTGTTGCGCGACAGGTCGACGTGGTTGCGCGCCGCCAGGACCCGCACCGCGTCGGCGCCGACGTTGTGCCGCGTGCCGCCGTACTCGGATTCGGGATTGCCGAGGCCCACGACCAGCCAGCGGTCAGTGTCGGGCGACGCCATGGGTGAATCCTCGGTTGCGGAGGTTGGAGGGCAAGTGTGGTCGCTTCGCCGGGAAACGCCGAACGCCCGTCAGTGACGGGCGTTCGACGTGCGTTGTGGCGCGCGACCCGTGGGTCAGGCGTCGTCGTCGCCAGCCATGATGGCTGCGACGTCCTCGAGGGCAGAGCCTTCGAGGCCTTCCTCAGCGGACTCTTCGACGGCCATGATGGTCGGAGCGTTGACCGTGACGATCGTGCGGTCGACGTCCATGTCCGCCTCGACACCGTCGGGCAGGACCAGGTCGCCGACGCGCAGCACGTCGCCGTAGGTCAGGCCCTCGACGGAGACCTCGACGAACGTCGGGACCTCCAGCGGCTTCACGCGGACCGGGACGGACGTCAGGACCTGCTGGACGACGGCACCGACGTCAGCGGTCTCGCCCGTGACGTGGACCGGCAGCTCGACCACGATCGCGACGTTCTTGTCAACGGCGAGGAAGTCGAGGTGCGTGATGTCGCCCATGACGGGGTGGCGCTGGATCTCACGCGCGATGGACAGGTGGGTCTCACCGTCGACGTCGAGCTTGATCATCGCGTTGACACCGGCCTCGGTGTGCATCACGTGGTAGAGCTCAAGGGAGTCGACGTGGACGGCCGTCGGGCTCACGTCGTGGCCGTACATGACGCCGGGCGTGCGGCCCGTCTTGCGCAGACGGCCCGTGGGGCCCTTGCCGAGCTCGGGACGGAGGGTGGCGGTGAGAGCGACTTGCTTGGCCATGAGAGGCCCCTGTTCTTTCGTTGGTCCCTGCGAGGGTCGGTCGCCCGAGGCGGGGATGCCCCGGTGTCGGCGATATGTCAGGCAGGGGTGCGTGCGGCGGCGGGCCAGCGTGGCTGGGAGTGCGCCGGAGTCGGCACGCGAGCGGTCCGGCGGAGTCATGTGACTCGAATGCCGGACCGTGCAGGGAGCGTAGCCAGCCCCTGCGGACCGGGTCCATGCCGGTGTGCGCCATTGCGGGCGGAGGTCCTGCCACGTTTCAGCGCGAGGCTGCCGCCGCGAGCAGACGGTCGATGGCATCGTCGTTGCCCAACTCCCGGACACGCAGGTGGCGCAGCATGGCCGCGACCTCCTCGTCCTTGCCGAGCACGGCATCCAGTGCATCGGGCAGCGCATCGAGTCCTTCGGGACTCCGGTCGATGCCACGGGCGCCCTCACCGAGGTCGTGCGCCAACGACGTGACCTTGTCGGAGTACCCGACCAGGACCGACGGCCGGTGGGCCAGCGTCGCCGCGATCGCACCGTGGTAGCGCAGGCTGATCATGGCGCGGCAGCGACCGACCTCGTCCAGGATGCCGTCGAGGGTCGGGGACGCCATGGTCGCCGGGGTCTTCATGAGACCCGCCACCTGCTGGTTCACCCGGTCGTCACGCCCGGCCTGGAACGCAATCAGGTGGATCCCGAGACCGGTGCGGGCCGCGACCTCGTCAAGGGCCCGGGCCATCGCCGGGGCGAACCAGTCGTCCTCGTCGAGCCCCTTGCGCCACGTCGCCGCAACCGGCAGCGCACTGCCGCCGTGCCACGGCCGCAGGGAGACACCGATCCGGTCCTCTGCCGCAACGACGGGAGACAGCAGGCTCAGTGCGAGGTCGGCTGCCAACTCCGGGCGATCGAGCCCCATGGCCTCCAGCACGACGCCACTGTCACGGTCCCGGACGCTGCCCAGCACCGCCCCGTCGAACGCCTTGCGGACCAGTGTGTGTCCGAGGTTGGTCCGCAGTGGGCCGACGCCCATGCCGACCATGGCGAAGGGGATCTTCCTGGCCTTCGCGTTCCCGATCCGGCTGAGGTGATACGGCAAGTTGAAGCGGGAGGTCTCGTCCTGCAACAGGCCGCCGCCGCCGAACACCAGCACGTCAGCGCCCGCGATCAGGCGGTCGATCGCATCGAGACGGCGGTGGTCCACAGCATGGATGCGGTGGTCTCGCCGCGTCGCTGCAGGATCGGTCGAGATCGCGACAATGGTCGCCTCGCGGTCCCGCAACTTGCGCAGCAGGGCCTTGAGGACGAGCTCGTCCCCGAGATTGGACGAGCCGACCCAGCCGGCGATGACGACACGCGCCACGAAGGGACCTCGCGGTGGATGAGACGGGTGGACGCGGCCGAGGCTAGGCGCTGACTGCCGCCCCGGTCGGATGCCCGTCACGGATGGGCCGTGATGGGCTCGCAGGTTGGCACTGGACGGCGACCCCTGCGTCGACCAGCCAGCCTCGCCCCGGCGCGTGTGGTGCCATCGCGTGACGGGGCAGCCGCACGCCCAGGAGATCGCCGTCGAGGTCGAGGTCAGGCGCCAGCAAGAGCCCGGTCCGCGACCGGCCGACGGTTCGTGCCCAGTGGCCGTACGACTGCCTGGCGGCGTCAGCACGGACGGCGGCGACCAGGCGGACATCGGGGTGGCTGCGGCCCAGGACCTCGGCCAGCCCAGTCGCATCGACATCCTCGGCATCGTCCACGAGGATCAGCGTCTTGGCCTTCGGGGCGGTCAGCAGCCCGTGGAGCTCCTCGGGGGCTGCGCGACGGGCGCCCTCGGGGATCTCCTCGGTCCGCGCCCCGACGATCACGACCTCCAGACCGGACGCGATCGCGACCTCGGCCAGCGTTGCCAGGACCGTGGTCCGCCC
>CBDTZE010000036.1:0-10694 GCA_965364815.1 uncultured Nitriliruptoria bacterium
ACCAGTCGGTGGTGACCAGTCCGCGCCCCGTGACCTGCGGCAGGTCCAGGGCGGTCACGATGCCGGGCTTCGCGGCGACGACGGCCTCGATCGAGTTGCACAGCCGCATGGCGGTGGACTTCAGGCCGGCGGTGTTGTGGTCCCCGTCCTTGCCCATCATCTGGAAGTCGACGGTGTAGTTCGGCTCGCCCTGCACGATGACGCGGTAGCCGCCCTTGCCGGTGGGCTGGGGCCACTCGGGGGCAAGGTCGTCGTGCAGTCGCGTGACGTGCTCCAGCACGATGATGTGCTTGCCGTCCTTGATGCCACGGACCTCGAAGCGCAGGCCCGCGGCTGTGCCCTCGTTGACCGTGCCCGCGGCGACCTCGAAGGTCTTGTGGGCGGGGACGCGTTCGAACCATTCCTCGATGTCGTCCAGTTCGACGTCCAGGCCCTTGGCGATCTGTGAGACGACGGAGCCCCACGCCAGCTTGAGGACGCCGGGGAAGAGCAGCATCGGCGTGTCGTCGATCGGCTGCGCGAAGCCCATCACGTCGAACAGGACGGTGGCCTGGTCGTACGTGTCGTAGTTGAGGACCTCCTGGCAGCGGACCTGCTCGATGGATTCCGACACGCCAGTGATCGCGAGGGGGAAGGCGTCGTTGGCCCAGCCCGGGTCGATGCCGTTGACGAACAGGCTGGCGCCGCCTTCCTTGGCTGCTGCCTCGACCGGGTCGAGGAGTTCGGGCGGGCAGATGCCCCACGGGAACTGCATGAAAACGGGGGAGGAGGACACGACGTCGATCCCGGCACGCAGGAAGTCGGCGAGGTCGGCCAGTGCCTCGACCAGGCGATTGTCCGCCCAGGCCGTGTGGCAGATCACGTCGGGCTTCATGTCGATCAGGGCCTGCTTGTCCCCGGAGGCCAGGACGCCCAGGTCGCGGCCGAGTCCGGCCAACTGACCGGCGTCCTTGCCGACCTTGTCCGGGTTGGAGACGAAGACACCGACGAGTTCGAGTTCGGGTCGGGCGTCGATTCCGGCGATGGCGTGGATGCCCACATTGCCCGTCGACCACTGGACCACACGGATCTTGTCTGCCATTGCGTTGTCTCCCTTGACGTCTGCGGCAGACTAGAACGTGTTCCACTTGTGACCTACTGACGGGAATGTCACGTGCGCATCGAACGTGGGTTGGTGACGCGGGACCTCGCGACCGTGGCCGGCGAGGCAGCCGCCAACGAGGCTGCGGGGCTGGACGGCACCTTCACGTTCGAGGGGCCGCACGACCCCTTCCTGCCGATCGTCCTGGCGGCTGGCTCGACCACGGACATCCGGCTGTCCACGCAGATCGCCGTGGCGTTCGCGAGGAACCCCATGAACGTCGCGCAGGTCGCCGACGATCTCCAGCGGATCACCGGGGGGCGGTTCGCGTTGGGGCTGGGCACGCAGATCAGCGCCCACATCACGCGACGCTTCTCGATGCCGTGGTCACGCCCCGCCGACCGCATGCGAGAGTTCGTGTCGGCCGTGCGTGCCATCTGGGGCCACTGGAACGGCGGCGAGCGCCTCGACTTCCGCGGTGAGTTCTACGAGCACACCCTCATGACCCCCTTCTTCGAGCCCGGCCCGAACCCGCACGGCGCCCCGCCGCTGTTGCTGGCCGCGGTGGGGCCGGCGATGGTCACGGCGGCCGGGGCGGTCGGCGACGGCCTCGTCGTGCATCCCTTCCACACCGCCAGCTATCTCGCCGGCGTGACGTGGCCGCAGCTCGACGCGGGACTGGCGGAACGAGCGGCAACACGTGAGGGCTTCGAGGTTGTTGCGCAGTCGATCGTGGCCACCGGGCGCGACGAGGCCGAGGTCGCACGGGCACGCGCTGCCGCGGCTGCCCAGGTCGGCTTCTATGCCTCGACGCCGGCGTACCGGCCGGTGCTCGATCACCACGGAATGGGCGACCTGCAGCCGCTGATGCGCGAGCTCACGAAGTCGGGGCGCTGGGACGAACTGCCCGGCCAAGTGCCCGGGGAACTCCTCGACCTGGTCGTCACCAGCGGCACGCCGGATGAGGTCGGGACCAAGCTGGTCGAACGCAACGCGGAGGCCGCGACCACCGCCCTGGTGCTCTACGACGACGGGGCGGGTCTGCTCGACGACGTGGTCAGCGCCGTTCGATCCGCGACTGCAGGTCGTCACTGACGATCGTCGCGCCCGGGGCGCGCAGCGGGGTGATCGAGACCTCGCCCGCGACGAAGACGTCGACGTCGTCGGGGAATCCCTCGCCGTTGCGTTCACGATCGTGGACGTCTCCGCCCCAGCCGAAGTGGCGCAGGTTGTCGTCGTCGGTGTGCACGTCGAACAGCGCCCCGTAGCCAACGCGGCCGACGTCCGTCAACCGCCGAGGCGTGTCGACGTCGGCCTCCCAGGGCAGGTTCACGCTCACGACGTCGGCAACCGTCGCCAGGTCCGTTTCCAGCAAGTCGGCGAGCAGGTCCGTGCAGAGATCGGCCATGCGCTCCCAGCCGGCCTTGCCATCGCGGGAGAGCACGTGGCGTCGCCAGTCCGGCCAGTCCATGACCGGTGAGCCGGTCGAGAACGCGATCGCGGGCAGGCCCGAGACCCAGCCCTCGAAGGCGGCGCCAACCGTCCCCGAGGAGAGCAGGAAGCCCGCCCCGGCGTTGATCCCGATGTTGATCCCGGAGACCACCAGCGCCGGCGGCTCGTCCCAGATCGTGTGGATCGCCACCTGGACGGTGTCGGCCGGTGTCCCGGTCGTCGTCCACGTCGGCACGTCGCGACCGGCGACCTCGGCGACCTCGATGGGGCCGTGGCGACTGATCGCCTTGCCGATCCACGACCGCTCGCGGTCGGGCACGCACACGCGAACGTCACCCAGGCGACGCAGGGCGGTGGCGAAGGGGGCGACGGCCGGCGACTCGATGCCGTCGTCGTTGGTCAGCAGGATCCAGCTCATGGGGCACGAAGCTAGGGCACTACGGTCGGCGACCCACCACGGGCCCGGGCCCCGGAGCAAGGCGTTGCATGTCCACCACGCGTGTCGCCAGCCTGGCCGTCGGAATCCTGCTCGTCGCGGTGGCGTGGGCGATCATCGTCCCGGCGCTGGCGGGAATGCTCGTCGCCAGCCGATTGTCGGACCAGCTCACGATCGAGTTCGGGGCGCCAGTGGAGGCATCGGTCGACGTGGCCTCCGTTCCCTCCCTGTTCGGCGGTCGCCTGGCCTCGGTCCTGATCACGGTTGCCACCCACGACGTCGAAGCGGATGGTCGCGCCATCCGACTGGAGTCAGCGGTCGTGTCGCTGACGGACGTCGAGGTTGACCTGGGTGCCGCCGCTGGGGGATCGGTCGAGGAGGTCGAGGTGGGACGTGGCCGCCTGGAGGCCCGGATCTCCTCTGCCACCCTGGAGGGGCTGCTGCGTGACGGGCTGGAACGTGAACGCCCCGACCTCGGACCCATGACCGTCGAGGTGGTCGGTGCCAACGTCGTGATCACCGTGGCCGGCCCGGAGGGCACGGCCCTGGTGGTCGAGGCACGACCCGCTCTGGTGGGCCAGGAGATCCAGTTGGTCCCCGTGGGCGTGAGCCCCGACGATCCGTCGGCAACCCTGGCCGATGCGATCGCGGGGCTCGGGGCGGCGTTGCCGTCGCTGCCGCTGGGCCTGCGGTTCGACGAGATGGTCGTCTCGCCCGAGGGTGTGGTGCTCCGGGGCGACGTGCCCTCGACCCTGCGGTTGTCCTGACGGGCGAGTCGTAGGCTGGCCGGTCCTCCACCGAACGCGAAGGACCATCCCATGGCAGACATGACCTACCGCCGACTCGGCCGCAGTGGCCTCAAGGTCAGCGTGCTCTCGTTCGGCTCCTGGGTCTCCTTCGGCCCGCAGTTGGACACGGCCCTCGCCGCCGACTGCATGAATGCCGCACGCGACGCCGGCGTCAACTTCTTCGACAACGCCGAGGCCTACGCAGGCGGCGAGTCCGAGACCATCATGGGCAAGGTCATCGCCCAGGAGGGGTGGGAGCGCCACAGCTACGTCGTGTCGACCAAGCTGTTCTGGGGGATCAGCGGCGAGATGGTCAACATGCGCAACACCCTCAACCGCAAGTACCTGCTGCATGCGATCGAGGGCTCGCTGGAGCGCCTGGGCCTGGACTTCGTCGACCTCGTCTACTGCCACCGCCCCGACCCGCAGACCCCGATCGAGGAGACGGTCTGGGCGATGCACGACATGATCGACCGCGGCCACGCCCTGTACTGGGGGACCAGCGAGTGGTCGGCCGACGAGATCCGTGCCGCGTACGGGATTGCGGAGAAGTACGGGCTGCACAAGCCACTGATGGAGCAGCCCCAGTACAACCTCTTCGAGCGAGACAAGGTCGAGAAGGAGTACGCCCGCCTCTACGAGGACATCGGTCTCGGGACCACGATCTGGTCGCCGCTGGCCTCGGGCCTGCTCACGGGCAAGTACCTCGACGGCATCCCGGACGGCTCGCGCGCGACGCTGCCCGGCTACGAGTGGCTCCGCGACATGATGACCGACCCGGGCAAGAACGCGAAGGTCCGTGACCTGCAGGGCATCGCCGAGGAACTGGGCGGCTCGCTGGCGCAGCTCGCGCTGGCTTGGTGTGCCTCGAACCCGAACGTCTCGACCGTCATCACCGGCGCCAGCCGCCCCGAACAGGTCCACGAGAACATGGGTGCCCTGGACGTGCTGGAGAAGCTGACGCCGGAGGTCAAGCAACGCATCGACGCGATCTTCGCCTGACGCGAGGAACACGCGCTGCGCAGTCGGGCGGGACGCGCCAACTACCGTCCCGCCATGGCCACGAACCCCCTGCTGCTGCGCCCCGACGGGCCCCTTGCGCCGTTCGTGAAGTGGCCAGGTGGCAAGCGCCAGGAACGCCCGGAGCTGCTCACCAGTTGGCCGGCCACGGCCGCCCGCTACCTCGAGCCCTTCGTCGGAGGCGGGGCGATGTGGCTCGCGACGGACCCGACGGTCCCGGCTGCGGTCAACGACGCCAGCACGGACCTCGTGGCCGTCTACCGAGCCGTCCAGGACCAGGATGCCGCCACGTTCGCGGCGTTGGACGACGTCGCCCGGAGTTGGTCCTCGGTTGTCGAACTGGCCGATCTCGTCGACCGCCTCGCGACCTGTCACCCCGCAGCCGACGCGGCTCTTGCCATGGCGACCGAGGTCGTCCGTGACGCTGCGCCGCGACTCATGCACCTTGCGCCGGCGGGCCTCGGTGACGTGCTCGTCGAGGAGGCGCTCGTCGGCATTCCTCGCAAGCTGCGGCGCATGGCGAAGGTCGAGCGCGACCGTGACCTGCGCCTGCCCGAGGACGACATCCGCGCGAACGTCGAGGGTGCGATCCGGGCCGCGATCTACACGACCGTGCGTGCCGACTACAACCGTCGTCGCCGGGTCGGCAACCAGGGACCGGAGCGGACGGCAGAGTTCCTCGTGCTTCGGGAACTCGCCTACGCCTCGATGTTCCGCTTCAACGCCTCGGGTGACTTCAACGTCCCGTATGGCGGTCTGACCTACAACGGCAAGGACCTCGCCGCGCGTGCGGCCGACCTGCGTGCCACCGACCTGCGGGCCAGGATCGAGACCACGTCGGTCCACGCCCTGGACTTCGCCGACTTCTTCGACGAGGTGGCACCGGGCCCGGATGACTTCGTCTTCCTCGACCCGCCCTATCTCAGCGACTTCCGTGACTACGACGGGAACGGCTTCGGGCCCGCCGACCATGTCCGGCTGGCTGCGTGCCTGCGCGATCTGCCGGGCCGGTTCCAGTTGGTCGTCAAGGCCACGCCGGAGACCCGGGACTGGTACGCGGCAGACGACTGGACCGTGCGGGAGGCCGACAAGACGTATGCCTGGACGATCAAGTCCCGCAACGACCGCCGCGTCACCCACCTGGTGATCGAGAACGCCTGACCCGTCAGGCGCTGTCGGCCTGCAGGGCCGCCACCAGGCCGGCCGAGGCGGCACGGCAGATCTCGACGACCTCGCGGAACCCGTCCGGGCCTCCGTGGTACGGGTCCGGGACGTCCAGCCCACGGCCTGCGTCGGCGTAGTCGCGGAACAGGCGAAGCCGTGCCTCACCGCCGGGCGGTGCGATCCGGCGAAGGTCGGCGAGGTTGCTGGCATCCATCGCCACGACGAGATCGAACCGATCGAAGTCCGGTGTCGTGACCTGCTGCGCGGCGCCGTCGACGTGGAGGCCGGCGGCCTGCGCGGCGGCCCGTGACCGTGCGTCGGGACGATTGCCCACGTGCCAGGCAGCGGTCCCGGCCGACTCGACGACGATGTCGAAGCGCTCGGTGGCTGCTGCCTCCCGCACGGCGGCTTCGGCCGTCGGGGAGCGGCAGATGTTCCCGAGGCACACCATCAGCACCCGAGGGGGGTGTGCGATCCCGGGGGAATTTCCACGAGTTTCCACGCGAGCCCTTTCGGGGCGGACGGACCGGCCTTACCGTCGGCAGCGAACCACTTGGGACAACGGCATGGCGCATCGGCGCTCATCCATGCGCGCGATGGGATCGGTCCTGACCGGTGCCCTGCTCCTTGGTGCCACTGGTTGCTCTGCCCCGCTCGAGGGTGTCGAGTACGTCCTGACGAACTTCGCCATCGCGGGTCCCCAGTCCCTGCTGGCCGGTCAGCAGCAACTGGTCCTGCGCAACGACGGCCCGACCGTCCACGAGTTCGTGGTCGTCCAGGGCGTCGACACGTTCGATGATCTGCCGTTGACCGCAGACGGGCAACTCCTCGACGAGGAAGCGGACGCGATCGTGATCATCGCCGCGGACGAGTTCATCGAGGCCGGCGCGGCCGATGTGCTGGTGGCCGTTCTGCTCCCCGGTGCCGTCTGGTTCGTCTGCAACATCGAAGGCCACTTCCTGGGTGGCATGGCGATGCGCGCAGAGGTCCAGGCATGAGTCAGGCTCCGCGGCGTCACCCGGTCGCCGCGCTCGTACTGGCCGCGTTCCTCGTCGTCGGGTTCGTCTTCGGGACCGCGGCCTTGCACGCTGCTCGCGACCGCGCGGCTGGCGTCGCGGTCTTCGCAGCGCAGGCCAGCCACGTTGACCGCTATGTCCAGGAACTGCTGCTCGAGGACCTCGGGCAGCCAGCCTCGCCAGAAGCACTGCTCCAGGACCTCTACGCGACGGTGGCGGTCTTCCTCGACGGCGGCGAGGTTCGGTCACTGCAGGGAAGCTCCGACGTGCGGGTCTCGGTTCGACCAGCCCAGGATGGCCTGCGGCCCAAGTTGGTGGAGTTCTGGTCGGGCCTCGAGCTCCTCGAGGCCACCACGCTCGAGGGCGAGGTCGGGGATGCCGACCGTGCGGCGTCCATCCAGGCCCTGCGCGTGGAGGCGGCTCTCATCCGCTCGGTGGCCACCGATGCCGCTGGTCAGATGACCGTCGAGGCGCAGCAACTCCTGCAGAAACAGTTGGCGTTGGGGGCGATCCTCGGACTGCTCCTGTTGGGCGGGGGCACCGCGGCCCTGGTTCGGGAGCGGCGGGTGGGGCGTGAGGTCGAGGTCGCGCGTTTCCGGGCCATCGTCGCCGAGGCGACCGACTGGATCGCGGTCCTGGATCGCGATCTGCGCATCACCTTCTCGACGGCCGGCAGCGTCGCGCTCCTTGGCGTCGCGCCGGAGGAGCTCCTCGGCAGGCCGTTGGGTGACCTGATCGCCGAGGGAGATGCGATGCTCCGGGCAACGTTGCGTCAGCACGGCGAGTCGCCAGATCAGTTGCTGACCCTCAACGTGCGCGACGGTGACGACTGGCGCCGGGTGGCCTTCCGCGTCGCCGACCATCGTCGCGATCCGCACATCGATGGGTGGGTCCTGACGGGCCGTGACGACCGAGGTCCCCAGGCGCTTCGTGACGAACTGGTGATGGCGGTGCACCGGGACGAACTGACTGGGCTGAGCAACCGTGTCGACGTCCTGCGTGACCTCACCGTGCGGCTGGCCCAGATGGGCTCGGGCGGCGCTCGACCGATCGTCATCGCCGTCGACCTCGACCGGTTCCGTGACATCAACCTCCGGCACGGCAGTGTCACGGGCGACGGCGTGCTGCGCCGGATCGGCGAGGCGCTGCAGGGATGGGCGCCGCCGACGGCCGTGGTCGCGCGGACCGGGGACGACGAGTACGTGCTCGTCCTCGACGGCGACACGTCCTCGACACCCGGCGAGTTGGCCGAGCACGTCCTGCGTCGCATCAGCGGCAGCGTCCGCGTCGACGAGGTCGTGGTCCAGATCCGAGCCTGCGTCGTTGCTCGGCGGGCCGCGTCGGATGAACGTGACGCTGCGCTCGTCCTGCAGGATGCGGTCGCGGCCATGGATGCCTTGAAGATGACGGGCGGCAACGCCGCGTCCGAGGCCACCACGGTCGAACTGCTGACCGACGACTGATCGCGAGGGTCAGGCCGAGGCGCGCACCGCGTCCTCGATGTGCCCGAGGGCCAGATCGAGGTCGGCCTCGGAGATGGTCAACGGCGGGGCGAACCGGATCGTCGTGACGTGGGTGTCCTTGGCGAGCACCCCTCGCGACAGGAGTGCCTCGGAGATCTGCCGCCCGCTGGCGGCGCCGTCCTGCATCTGGATCGCCCACCAGAGTCCGCGGCCGCGGACCTCGGCGACGTTGGGCAGGTCGGCAGCTCGCAGACGTTCGATCGCTGCCGTGCCGAGTGCCAGGGACCGCGCCTGCAGGTCGCCGGGTGCCAGGAGGTCGAGAACAGCGAGGCCGACGGCCGCGGCCAGCGGGTTGCCGCCGAACGTCGAGCCGTGCTCGCCGGGGTGGATCACGCCCAGGACGTCCCAGTCCGCGGCGATGGCCGACAGTGCCAGGATCCCGCCGCCGAGGGCCTTGCCCATGATGACGATGTCGGCGCGGATGCCCTCGTGCTCGATGGCCAGGGTCTTGCCCGTGCGGCCCATGCCGGACTGGATCTCGTCGGCGATGACCAGGACGTTGTGCTCGTTGCAGAGGGCCTGGGCTGCAGCCAGGAAACCGGCGGGCGGGAGCACGACGCCGGCCTCGCCCTGGATGGGCTCGAACAGGAAGCCGACGGTCTGGTCGGTGATCGCGGCGCGCAGAGCGTCGAGGTCCCCGTAGGGCACGGTCACGAAGCCGGGCGTGTAGGGGCCGAAGCCGTCACGGGCGTCCGGGTCGTCGGAGAACGACACGATCGTGGTGGTGCGGCCGTGGAAGTTGCCTCCACAGACGATGATCTCCGCCTGCTCAGCGGCCACGCCCTTCTTCTCGTAGCCCCACTTGCGGGCCACCTTGATGGCGGTCTCGACCGCTTCGGCGCCCGAGTTCATGGGCAGGATCGCGTCCTTGCCGACCAGTTCGGCCAGGCCGGCGCAGAAGGCGCCCAGCTGGTCGTTGTGGAAGGCGCGGCTGGTCAGCGTGAGCTTGTCGAGTTGGCTCTTCGTCGCCGCGATCAGTGCGGGGTGGCGGTGGCCGAAGTTCAGGGCCGAGTACGCGGAGAGCAGGTCGAGGTAGCGCGTGCCCTCGACGTCGGTCACCCAGGAACCCTCACCCTCGCTCAACACGACGGGCAACGGGTGGTAGTTGTGGGCGACGTGCTCGGATTCGGCGGTGATGAGTTCAGCGGACGTGACCACGGCGGGCTCCCTCGACGGCGGTCGAACGACGGTACTTCCGGGGCCTCATCGCAGGGGGACCGGGCCCGGTTTGACCGATACGCGCACGAGCTCGGCCGGGCGCGGGCTGCTCGCATCCAGCAACCAGATGACTGACCATGGCGTCCAAGGGGTACTTCCTGTCACCTCCCCACCGCCTGAACGGGACCGTCTGTGTCCGCAAGCTCCAACCGCGATTCCCATGCCACGTCCGAGACCGGCTGGGGGCCGGAGACCAAGGGCGGACGTCCGCGTGGCCGACGTCGTCGGATCGCCGGCTTCTTCGTCATCCTGGGTGCGCTCGTGCTGGGCGCGGCCGGTGCCCCGGTCGCTGCGGCACTCGGGGGCATGGACCGCGTCGACGTGCCCTCCCTGGCCGGGGTGGACGGCCCGACCCACGTCCTGGTCGTCGGGTCCGACGCACGTGAGCAGATGACGGCCGAGCAGCAGGCCGAGCTCGGCACCGGGTTCACCGACGGCATCCGCACGGACACGATCTTCATCCTGACCGTCGAGGGCGACCGCGCCGCCATCCTCTCCCTGCCGCGCGACCTGTGGGTGACCCGCTGCGACGGGCGCGACGGCCGCATCAACTCGGCGCACGGGGTTGGCGGCGCCGACTGCCTCGTGCAGACCGTCCAGAACCTGACCGGCATCGGGATCGACCACTACCTCGAGGTCGACTTCCTCGGCTTCGTCGACATCGTCGGCGCGGTCGGCGGCGTCGAGGTCTGCCTCGACAAGGCCATCAAGGACCCGTTCGCCGCGATCGACCTGCCGGCCGGCTGCCAGCGCCTCGAGGGCCGCGATGCCCTGGGCTACGTCCGGGTCCGCAAGATCGACAACGACCTCGAACGCATCAAGCGCCAGCAGGGGTTCGTGGCGGCGCTCGCCAAGGAAATCCTGCAGCCGTCCACGATCCTGAATCCGTTCCGGGCGACCGCGACGGCGAGCGCCATCGGCGGGGCGCTGACGGTCGACCGGGGGCTCGGTCCCAGCGGGATGCTCGCGCTGGCTCGCGGCGGACGTGGCCTGGCC
>CBDTZE010000037.1:0-10680 GCA_965364815.1 uncultured Nitriliruptoria bacterium
CGAGCAAGGCGGTGAGCACAGGGTCGGTGTCGTCCTCGACCTCGTCGGCCTGGACGGACTCGTCGTGGTCCAGCGGGCGGATCTCCTCCTCGGTGTCACCGAAGAGGAGGTCGTCCTCGAGCAGGTCCTCCTCGACCTCGTCGTCCTGGGCGACCGCCGGGGCGGCCTCGATCGGGGCGGCCGGCTCGGGCTCCTCAAAGAGCTCTTCGTGAACGGCCTCGTCGTCGAGGACCTCGTCGTCCTCCCACGATTCCTCGGGCTGCCAGACGCCGACGTCGAGCCCCTCGTCGAACCGCTGCTGACGAACGTCGTCGAGCGTGGCGAACAGGTCGCCGTCGACCACGAGGCGGTAGCGACCTCGCTCCTCGTTGGCGTCCACGTCGAGCACAAGGTGTCGAAGGTCGGCCGTGTAGCCGATCAGATGCACTTCGATCACGGTTCTCCACCCCTGCAGGCGCCGACCATCCCCGTACGGCGGACCCGTTGCGACGTGTTGCCGGACGCTAGCAGCCACCACCATGCCCCCTCGAGGGCGCGACCGGCTTCGCGCCCCGACGGCCGCTGGGCGGTCAACCTCGCAGGGCCCACCCGAAGGGCTGCGTTCCCAACAGGTCCACGCGGTAGGGCGCCAACCGATCACGCAGGCCACGATCGTCAGTGACCACGACCAGGGGTTCGTCGTCGGGCGAGGCGGCGATGGCGAACTCGATGTCGTCATCCGCGGTGACGGCCCGTGGCGAGAACGCGATCCGCAGCTCCCCACGCCGCATCTGGCTGCCGTCGCGCTGGTCGCCGTCCCAGTACACCTCGACGGACACATGGCGCATCGCGATCAGGTTGGTGAGCGCATCCTCCAGCCACTGCCGCTCCCCCGCCTCGTCCGCGAGGTCGGGGCGCTGGGTCTTGGCCACGTTGTAGCCATCGACCAGGATCCGACGCCCGGGCGCCAGCAGGGCCTTGGCATGGGAGGTCGTGCCGGGCGCCACGCCGGGCGGGAACTCGCTTGGCCTTCCGGGAGCAGCGAGGTCGGATCCCCCTGCGCGGCGGGCTCGGACCAACTCGCGTTCCTCGACCTCTCGCTGCCGGGCCCGCTCAGCATCGGCGAGGGCGCGACGTTCTCGTTCGAGGCTGGCCTTGCGTCGGTCCTCGTCGGCGCGGCGAAGGCTGGTGGCCTCGTCGCGCACCTTGGTCAGCGCGGCCTCCTGCCGGCGACGTTCGCGATCGACGGCCTTCTCGCGGTCACGATCCGCGGCGGCGACCTGCTCGCGCAGGTCGGCAACCTCGCGCTCGAGGCGGGTGATGGTCTGCTCGTCCTGCGCCGCCGCGGCCTCGGCCGCCTGCAGTCGTGTGGCGGCCCCGTCGGCGCGGCGTCGAGCCTCGTCGCGTTCCTCACGCAGCGTCCTGGCCTTCTGCTTCGCCCGATCGAGGTCCTGCGCAGGGACCAGCCGTTCTGCCTGCCCTTCGTCCTGCGCGTCAACCGCCGGGGCCGACGACGTGGCGGGGCGCTGCCCGTCAAGGAGGAACGACAGGTCCTCGCCGACGCCCGCATCCCGAAGGCGGGCATGCAGGGCAACCCACGCAGCACCGCCCTCGGCGAAGACCTCAGCGAGCGCGCGGCGGCTGCGACCGCTGAGGAGCTTGTTGGCCGGCGCGGCCTGGAGCCGCTGGATCGCCGGCGTTCGCAGTGACACGTCCAACCCCTGCAGGACACGACGCGCATGGGCGACCACGTCGGCCCACGACGCGCGCGGCAGAGCCAGCAGGTCTTCGAGATGGGGCGGCGACGCGGGTCGCAACTCCCCCTGCGACGTGCCGGGCTCCGGGTCCACTCAGTTCGCCGAGACGACGACTCCGAGTTGGTCGAGGCGCTTGAGCAGGTCCTCGCTCGGCTCCCCGTCGAGCTCTGCCATCGCATCGATGTCGTCATAGCGGATGAACAACAACGAGCTGTCCTCGCCACGGCGCGACTGGATGTACGTCAGGTACTGCACGACGGGCTCCAGGGAGTTCTCCCCGCCGTCGAGCCGGTTCAGGTCGAAGCCGACCGATCCCTGGCGACCTCGTCCGCCCGCGTCACCCTCGCGCCGAGCCGCGGCAACCGCGTCGGCCTTCTCGACCGCCAGCCGACGAATTTCGGCATCCGGCAGCTGCTCGAAGGACGTGTCAGCCGTCGTGGACGCTGCGGCCGGAACGCCGGCCTCGGCGAGGGCCCACAGGTCCTCGACCACGTCGTGATGCCCCGAGAACCGTCGCGTGGCGACAGAACCGAGGATGGCCCCGCCGCAGGCGGCGAGGAGGGCGAGGAGCAGAGGTCGAGTGCGCATGCCACCGAAGGTAGCCGACCACGCTGCGTCAGGTATGGCCGCTGGCAGGAACGGGCCCTGACGGGTCAGGCGTCGGCCTCGTCGGATGCCGGGGCGACCTCGGCCACGACGGTGGCGTTGTTGCACCAGCGACAACTGACCTGCTCGATCGTCCGGGCCAGGACATCCACGTCCTCGACCGTGCGTTCGCCACCGATCGTGAAGTGGTGGAACGCGCGCGTGCGCTCGGAGAGCGTCACGTCGAAGCGCGTGAGGTTGCCGCACGTGGTGCAGCGGAACCGGTTGCCGGGCTCGAGGCCTTCGGACAGCTCCATCGACGTGCTCCGGGGTGGTGGGACACCGGGTCTCAGGTGTCGCGGGCGGCAAGTTCCCGCGAGGCAACCAGCCACGGGGGCTCACGTGTCAACTCGACCTCGACCCCGTCCTCGCGGAACCACGGCCCGCCCGGCAGTGCCGGGAAGGCCGGCTCGTCGTGGCCGAGCCCCTCCTGCCCGCGGCGCAGGGCCTCGTCGAGTTGCCCGCGCAACGCCGCGACGTCGATCCCGTGGGCGTCGTCGGACCAGTCGTGCAGCTTCAGGCGCGCCTTGGCCACCGTGAGGACGACGCCCTGGAGTCGGTCACGTTGCCCCATGACATGCGTCACGGCGACCTGGATGACGCCCTTCCAGAACTCCCGCTCCCCCTCAGGGGCATGGTGCCAGACGTGCTCGAGGAGTTCGTGTGCCTCGAAGTACCGGCCCCGGTTCCAGCAGTCGACGGCGAGGTCCAGCGCCTGCTGGACCGTCTCGACCTCGTGCTCCTGGGCATACCCACGCGCAGGCGCCGGCGCGTCGTCGTGCAGCGGACGGCCGGTGTGGTCCCGACGGCGACCTTGTTCGGGGCGGCCGTACGCGTTGCGGTGACGATCGGGCTCGACGCCATCGACGGACACGTCAGGCTCCTGGTGGTGGGCGGGCGGTACACCATACGGATGCCCGAGCTTCCCGAGGTCGAGTCCGTCCGCCGCCAACTGGCCCCCCGGTTGGAGGGTCGACGCGTCGTGGACGTGTGGTGGGACCCACACCCACAGCAACGCTTCCACGAGGTCGGATCACTGCCCGGTCACCGCATCGAGTCGGTCGACCGGCGAGGCAAGTACCTGATCCTGCCGCTGGACCGCGGGCGCGAGCTGCTGCTCCACCTCGGCATGACCGGGTCCTTCAGCTTCGACGTCCGGGACAAGCACGCGCGCGCCGTCTTCGACCTCGACGACGGCGCGACCCTGACCTTCCGGGATCCACGCCGCTTCGGCCGCGTGTCGGTCGTCGACGCTGGCCAGTACGCGATCGCCCCGACCCTCGCGACGCTGGGACCCGAACCCCTCGGTGACGACTTCACCGTGGCGAGGTTCACCGCTGCCCTGAAGGCCAGCCGCTCCCCCGTCAAGGCCGTGCTTCTTGGCCAGAAGGTCGTCGCCGGTGTCGGGAACATCTATGCCGACGAAGCCCTCTGGCGCGCACGGATCCACCCGCGCTCCAAGCGTGTCGGCCCCGAACGTGCCGCCGCCCTGCACGCTGCCGTCCGGGAAGTGATCGCGGCAGCGATCGAACGCGAGGGCACGACCTTCTCCGACTACCAGATGGTCAACGGCGAGTCCGGGAAGTACGCGGACTTCCTCGTCGCGTACGGCAAGGAGGGCCAGCCGTGTGCTCGCTGCGGCACGGCGATGGTCAAGGACGTCGTCGCCCAGCGCGGCACGACCTGGTGCCCCACCTGCCAACGCCACTGACCCGGGCGTCGCTGTCACACCCCGGTGGTGTCCTCGAGGCAGACGAGGACAGGGAGAGACGTGGGCGGACCACACGGGATGCGCGTGGCGACGACAAGCGGGCGTGCGCCCGAACTGCGACAACTACGGCTCGACGATCTCGGTACGCCCCTGATCGACGTGTCGTTCGTGGTCGTCGACTTCGAGACCACCGGGGTCGACCCTGCGCGCGACCGGATCACCGAGGTCGGGGCGGTCCGGTCCAGGGCCGGCGAGGTCGTCGGGGAACTGTCGACGATGGTCGATCCCGGCCGCTCGATCCCCACGGCCATCACGGCGATCACGGGAATCAACGACGCGATGCTGCGCGGCTGCCCGACGATCGAGGCCATCCTCCCGTCCCTGCTCGAACTGCTCCGCGGGGGCGTCTTCGTGGCGCACAACGCCAGCTTCGACCAGCGCTTCCTCGACGCCGCCCTGGAGCGTTCGGGGCGCGAGCGGATGGACGTGCCGATCCTCGACACGGCCAGGCTGGCCCGGAGGCTCTTGGGTGAGGAACTCCGGTCGATGCGGCTGTCCGTGCTCGCCCGACACCTCGGGGCGCGCACCACCCCGAACCACCGCGCCCTGCCCGACGCGCGGGCCACGCTGGACGTGCTGCACGCCCTGATCGAACGAGCCTCCGCGCTGGGCGCGACGACACTCGAGGACCTTGTCGACCTGCAGCGGTCGACCTCACACAAGTCGTACAAGCGGATCGACCTGGTGAAGGACGCGCCCAGGGAGCCCGGCACCTATCGGTTCCTCGGGCCCGACGACGAGGTGCTGTACGTGGGCACGACTCGCGATCTGCGCACGAGGCTGCGCCGATACTTCGGGCAGGACAAGCGCCGCATGGCAACCGACCTGGTGCAGGCCACCCAGCGGGTCGAGTGGACGATCTGTCCGACCCCGATCGAGGCGCACGTGCGCGAGGTCCGCGAGATCCACCACCACCGCCCTCGGTTCAACCGACGGTCACGACAACCGGAGAAGGCCACCTGGGTCACGCTCACCCGTGAGCCGTTCCCGCGGCTGACGGTCTCGTCCTCCCCCAAGCCCGGCGAGCCAGCACTGGGGCCACTTGCTGGGCGCAAGCAGGCCAACGAGGTCATCGCCGCGCTGGAACAGGTGACGCAGGTGCGCCCCTGCCGGATGCGGTTGCGGGTCCGGCAGGACCACGGGCCGTGTGTTCTCAAGGAACTGGGCAAGTGCGCCGCCCCTTGCGACGGCACCCAGTCACGGGAGGACTACGCCCTGGACGTCGACCGCGTCCGCGAGGTGTTGGCCTGTCGCGACACGACCGTGCTCCGCGACCTTCGCCAGCAGATGCGGGTGCAGGCCCACGCGGGCCGGTTCGAGCAAGCGGCGGACGCGCGACAACGACTCCTGGCCCTGTCGCGCGCCATCGACCGCACCCGGACGTTGCGCCGGATGTTGTGTGCCGACCGGGTGGTGGCCGCCCGTCGCGAGGACGACCACACGGAGGTCGTCGAGGTTCGGGCCGGCCGACTGCACGCCACCTGGACCGTCGCCGCAGACGACGCCCCGCGAATCGACCTCGGCGCCGACCGGGGGCCACCGTCCGCCGTGCAGCGTCCGGGCCCGGACGACCCGGTCGCCATCAACCCCCTGGACGTCGAGGAGGCCATCCTGCTGGCCACCTGGCTCGACCAACCCGGCACGGTGGCCCTCCACGTCGAGGGACCGTGGCGCCAGGATCTCGTCGGTGACCGACTGCTGGCCGACCAGATCCGCGAGGGCCGGGACCTCGCCAAGACGCTCCGTCGCGACCGACTTGCCCTTTCCCAGGCGAAGGTTGCACGTGCCCCGGCAGCCGTCTCGGCCTGAGCACCGTGCTTCAGGCGATGACGGACCCCGGCGGCAGGTCGGCGTCGGGCGCCAGGAGTCGGACGGTGCCATCGGCTTGCAGGCCACCGAGGACCAGGAACTCCGACCGGAAGCCGGCGATCCGCTTGGCCGGGAGGTTGACCGCTCCGACGACGATGCGGCCCAGCAGTTCGTCGCGTCCGTAGTTCGTCACCTGCGCCGACGTCTGCAGGGTCCCGACGTGGGGGCCGAAGTCGACGGTCAGCTTCCAGGCAGGCTTGCGGGCCTCGGGGAACGCCTCCACCTCGACGACCGTCCCGACCCGCAGATCCAAGGCGAAGAAGTCCGACGGGTCGACCTCGCCCTTCGCCAGCATGGCCTCGGGCGCGTACGGCATCCCGTCGGGATCGATCTGGTGCTGTGCCATCTCAGGACCGCGCGGCGGCGAGGGCCTGGCTGCGTTCGACCCACGCCTTCTTGCAGGCCATTGCCGAACCGTCCGCCAGCACGGTCCGGGCTCGGGCCAGACCGTCCGCGAGGTCGCTGGCGACGCCGCAGACCCACAGGCCGGCCGCAGCATTGAGGGCCACGACGTCGGCGCGTGGCCCGGTCTCGCCGCCGAGGATCGCGTCGGCGATCGCGACGTTGACGGCGACGTCGCCACCCCGTAGGGCCTCGACCGGAGCAGGCTCGAGGCCCAAGGCTGCCGGGTCCAGGTCCCACTCGGTGACGCCATCGGGGGTG
This sequence comes from uncultured Nitriliruptoria bacterium, assembly GCA_965364815.1. Taxonomy (GTDB): domain Bacteria; phylum Actinomycetota; class Nitriliruptoria; order Nitriliruptorales; family Nitriliruptoraceae; genus CBDTZE01. The sequence goes on from CBDTZE010000037.1 coordinate 6,685, forward strand.
ACCTCCCAGACGTGCGAAGGACCGCCAGTCGTGAGTTCGTCGAGGCCGTCCGCCCCGTGGAACACCAGGGCGTGGCGACGACCGATGCGGTGCAGGGCGCCGGCCATGACCGGGGCGAGCGAAGGATCGGCGACGCCAACCACCTGGTGCGCGGCGTGGGCGGGGTTCGACAGTGGCCCCAGCAGGTTGAAGACCGTCCGCACGCCCAGTGCTTGGCGCACCGGGCCGACCCGCGCCATCGCGGGGTGGAAGGTGCGCGCGAACATGAAGCCGATGCCGACGTCCTCGATGCACGTCGCGACGTCCTCGGGTTCGAGGTCGATGACGACGCCCCACCCCTCGAGCAGGTCGGCGGAGCCACAGGCCGACGATGCCGAGCGGTTGCCGTGCTTGGCCACACGCGCCCCGGCAGCAGCACAGACGACGGCGGACAGTGTCGAGATGTTGAAGGTGTCCGCACCGTCACCACCCGTGCCGCAGGTGTCCAGCAGCGGCCCCTCGACCTCCACCTGCTTCGCGGCATCGGTCATGGCGCGGACGAAGCCGGCAACCTCGTCAGCCGACTCACCCTTGGCGCGAAGGCCGGCCAGCAGCGCCGCGAGCATGGCGTCCTCGACCACGCCGGCCATGATCTGGCCCATGACGATCTCGGCCTCGTCCTCACGCAGGGACTCGCCCCGGAGAACCCGGTCCAGCAGTCCGGGCCACGACGCCACGACGGCCTCGGCGCTGACTGGCCCTGTTGGCTCCTGCTCGCCCACGACGGACTCCTGGCTCGATCGGACCGTCGGACGTCGACGCTCCCGTGTCCGACGCTAACGACGTCGGCCCCGGACCTCGTCGTCACGACCCCGTCTTGCCCTTCCGCGATCGAGGTCGGCGCTAAGGTCGTCCGACAGTGCGCGGCCCGTCGGGCGCGTCGGTGATCCCGCGGACGACGCGCGATGCACCTCGGTTCGAAGCAGGGATGACCTCGTGGGCGATGCAACGAAGGCAAGGATTCTCGTCGTCGAGGATGAGGCCGACCTCGCCAGCCTCGTGCAGGTCAACCTCGAACTCGCGGGCTACGACCCGGTGATCGCCAGGGACGGGGCCGAGGGCCTCGCCCACGTACGTCGCCAGGCTCCCGACCTGATCCTGCTGGACGTCATGATGCCGGTCCTCGACGGGTGGCAGGTCCTGCGCGCCCTGAAGGAAGAGTCAGAGTTCGTCGACATCCCGGTCATCATGCTGACCGCCCTCGGCGAGGAACGCGACATCATCCGCGGCCACCTCCAGGGCGCCGTCGAGTACCTGACCAAGCCCTTCGAGATGCGCGTTCTGCTGAGCACCATCGAGGACGGCCTCCGCGAGCAGACGCCCGACGAGCGCAAGGTCCGCCGCAAGAAGATCACCCGGCTTCTCACGCGACTCGCGGAGCTCGACTCCGGCCGCCAGTCGTCCGGCTCGGTCCAGGTCTCACGACTTGAGCCGGTCCCGGCCGCCCCGGCGTCGTCAGAGCCGAACGACGCCGAGCGTGCACGCGTCTACGCGCTCACGGAGAAGCAGCGCTACATCGCGCAGCAGTTCGCCCTCGGGCGCAGTGCCCGCGAGCTCGCCGAAGAACTCGAGGTCTCGCGGTCGAACGTCTACGCGACCCGCAAGCGCATCGCCCGCAAGCTCGGTGTCCACCCCGACGCCGTCTCCGACGAGGCTCGCCGCCTTGGCCTGGCAGACGACAAGTGACCGTGGCGGTCTGACCCGGGAGGGTCAGGCGCCAGCAGGGGCCTCGGGTGCCGGCAGTGCGACCATGCGGTCGATCTGCTTGGCCAGGGCGAACGGGTCGACCGGCTTCTTTGCCGTGCCGTCTGCACGTGCCCAGGCTGCCAACCACTGGTCCGGAGCGCGCTCGACCAACACGATGGCAGGCACGTGCGCGGCGCCGGCGAGGTCCGCTGCTGCGCGGAGCTCGTAGAGCATGGAGAAGCCGCCCTTGGGCTTGAGGTCCCCGTCGATGACGAGCACGTCGGCCGGGTCCGCGAGGTGCAGGTCACGGCACTGCGCCGCCGACGTCGCTTCCACGATCTCGACGCCTTGACGCATCGCGAGCGCCGTGGCGGCGCGCTGGCGCTCCTTGGCGTCTTCCGAGACGATGAGCACACGCATGGCACGACTCCGGTGGGTCGAGACGAGGACTTCTCGCAACGTCGTCGGCAGGCCGGTGGCGGCCGTTGACGACCCTGCGGAAGCTACCTCGCAAGGCCTCTGCTCCGGCCGCTCACGCCTGTGGCCATCCCCTTCGAGGGCGCGCTACGTTCGAACCATCAGTGAGAAGCATTCTCACCTGAGAGTGTTTCGCAGCCGGTGGCCGATGCCGTGCCACCACCCGACGAGCTTGGAGCGGCCTGATGCCCACGACCGCCACCCCGTTCCGCATGACGCCACAGCGTCAGGCGGTCCTGGATGCGGTGCGGGCATCCATGACCCATCCCAGCGCTGACGAGATCCACCGTGCCGTGCAGCTGCACGTCCCGGGACTCGGCGTCGCGACGGTCTATCGCACGCTCGACCTGTTGGTCGCGCACGGCCTGGTCCGCGAACTGCGCCTCGGCGAACAGCCGGTGGCCAGGTACGACGGCAACATCGACCGCCACGACCACGTCCGCTGCACCGACTGCGGTCGCGTGTGGGACGTGGAGTTGCACCTCCCCGAGGAGGTGCTGGTGGCAGCCGGCAAGGCGACCGGAGTCCAGGTGCAGGAGTACGACCTGCAACTGACCGGACGCTGCCCCGACTGCCGCTGAAAGAAGCCAATCGCAAGGGGCTCGCGCCCTCCCACGCGGCGACCATCCGGTCGCCAACCTTCAACACAAGGATGCACCACATGCCCGAGCTCAACGGCTCCAAGACGTTCGAGAACCTCAAGGAGGCTTTCGCAGGCGAGTCGCAGGCGAACCGTCGCTACCTCTACTTCGCGCGCGCGGCCGACATCGAGGGTTACCCCGACATCGCTGGCCTCTTCCGCGACACCGCTGAGGGCGAGACCGGCCACGCATTCGGCCACCTCGACTTCGCCAAGCAGGTCGGCGACCCCGCCACCGGTCTCCCGATCGGCGACACCGAGGCCAACCTCAAGTCCGCCGTCGAGGGTGAGACCTACGAGTACACCGAGATGTACCCGGGCTTCGCCAAGACCGCGCGTGACGAGGGCTTCGACGAGGTCGCCGAGTGGTTCGAGACCTTGGCCCGCGCCGAGAAGTCCCACGCCGGACGCTTCCAGAAGGGCCTGGACTCACTCAACGCCTGAGTGACGTCCGGCTCGCATGAGTCAACGGTGGGGGTGGGCCTTCGGGCCCGCCCCCGTCGTGTTCCACCCTCCACCTGAAGGACCCACCATGGATCCCATCACCCTCGAGGACCTGACCCTCGACCTCGCCGCCTGGGCCCCCGAGCTCGAAGAGCGTCGTCCGCAGATGATCCAGTACCGCGCCGCCCGCCGCGCTCAGCTCGGCGAGATGATGTACCTGGACTTCGAGGACCGCACGACGGTGTCGTGGCAGGTCAACCGCATGATCGGCGTCGAGAACATCACCGACCCCGAGAAGATCAACCACGAGCTCGCGACCTACAACGTGCTGGTGCCGGGCTACCAGGAGGTCTGCGCGACGCTCCTGATCGGCATCGACGACATGGAGGAGCTCTACCGCTGGAAGCCGCTGCTGGTCGGCATCAACAGCGCCCTGTTCCTGGCCGTCGACGGCGAGCGCGCCAAGCTCATCCCGGACGACGAGGGCACGCGCGACGACGAGCCGCCGATGGTGCAGTACCTCAAGTGGATCCTGACCGACGAGCAGGTCGCAGGAATCAAGGCCGGTGCCGAGGTCCGCATCGGCGTCGACCACCCGAACTACCAGTTCGACGAGCCCGCGCCCGACGCACTGCGCGCTGTCCTGGCTGACCTGGTCGGCTGACCCCGTCGAACACGGACGACGCCCCGACCGCGTGAAGCGGTCGGGG
>CBDTZE010000038.1:0-10652 GCA_965364815.1 uncultured Nitriliruptoria bacterium
CCCAGGCCGCCAACGCGAACGCCGTCGCCCAGGCCTCGGCCCAGGCACCCGCCGCTGCCGCTGCCGTCGCCCCGCAGATGGAGACGCAGAGTCAGCGGGCCGAGATCCGTCGCGACGACGACTACGAGTTCACCGCCGTACGTTCGCGGCGCGACGAGGCTCCGGTCGCGACGCTGGCCGCAGGGTTCGTCATGGCTGCCGGTGTCGCTGCTGCCGAGGCCCGCCGCCGACAGAACCAGACCTCCCAGGTCCGGATCGGCCGACGCTGACGACGAGGAGCCCCGGTGACCACGACGTGGCTGCTGCGGGACGTGCGTCCCTTCGGCGACGTCCGCATCCATGACGGCCGCATCGTGGAGATCGGGCAGGACCTCGTCGGTGCCGGGGAGACGGTCCTGGACGGTCGCGGCCGACTCCTGCTGCCGGGCCTGCGCGACGCCCACGTCCACTTCACTGAATGGGCCATGCGGCGCCGCAACGTCGCCCGCGACGACGCCCTGGCCGACGCAACGACGGCCTACGCGGCGGCCCACACCCTCACGACGGGCGTCGCCCCCGACGAGGACTGGGTTCGGGGCGGCGGCTTCCGCCAGGCCACGTGGCCGCTGGAGCCACACCGTGACCTCCTCGACGAGGTCCTGCCGGGCCGCAAGGTCGTGTTGTCCAGCCAGGACGTCCACTCCAGTTGGTGGTCGACGGCGGCACTCGACGCCCTCGGCATCGACCACCCCACCGGCTTCCTGCGCGAGCGCGAGTCCTGGGACGCCATTGCCCGGATCCCCGATCTCCCCGACGACGTCGTGGATGCGGCCATCGCCGAGGCTGCCGCCGAGGCCGCTGCGCGTGGCATCACCCAGATCGTCGACTACGAGATGGCCGGATCACGTGCCGGCTGGCAACGCCGATCCGCAGCCGGTCCGTTGCCGTTCCGGGTCGTCTCCAGCGTCGTTCGCTCCGGCCTCGACGAGGCCATCGACGCCCGCTTGGCAACGGGTGCCGTGCTCTCTCCGCTGCTGACCGTCGGGGCGCTGAAGCTCTTCACGGACGGGGCGCTGGGATCCCGGTCGGCCTGGTGCGACCACAGCTATCCGGGTGAGCCCGAGAACCACGGGATGCAACTGTCCTCGCGGGATGAACTGGCCCACCTGATTGGCCAGGCCGCCAGCGCAGGCATCGCCACCACCGTCCACGCCATCGGTGATGCCGCGAACCGTGAGGCTTTGGATGCCTTCGCCCAGGCTGGCGTCGGTGGCCGCATCGAGCACGCCCAGCTCTTGGATCCGGGCGACCTCGCCCGGTTCCGCGCACTTGGGGTCACCGCCTCGGTCCAGCCCGGTCATGCGACCGATGATCGTGACCTCGCTGAGCACTGGTGGGCCGACCGCCTGGACCGCGCCTACCCCCTGGCCTCGCTCGTGACCGCCGGGGCGCAGTTGCGCTTCGGTTCGGACGCCCCGGTCGCCCCGCTGGATCCGTGGCGAACGCTGGCAGCCGCCGTCGCACGCACGACCGACGACCTGCCCCCGTGGCTGCCGGCCCAGGCGGTCGACCTCGACACCGCCCTGCGGGCCTCGACGGCCGGCCCAATCCACGTGGGCGGCCCTGCCGACCTGGTGCTGGTCGAAAACCTGGACGCGGCCGACCTTGGGTCGACCGCGGTGGGGATGACGATGGTGGCCGGGCGGATCACCCACCGGACCTGAGTGGATCAGATGGTCGGGCGGCCACCGCGGAAGTAGGAGTAGTCGCTGAACCAGGTGATGACCGAGTCGGCGAGCTTGACCTGGCGCGAGGCTGCGGCGCGGACGGCGCCCTGCGGCCGGGGGTTCGTGATGGTCGTGGCGGCTGCCTTGACGACCGGGGCGGCGACGGCGGCTGCTTCAACGACCGGGGCGGCCTCCGTGACGACAGCCGGGGCGATCTCGGCGGGGGCGTCCACGGTGCAGGTGACGGCGACGCGACCGAAGGCGGTCGAGGTGCCGCACGGGGCGTCGGCGGCCATCGCCGTGGTGGGGGCGAGGAGGGCAGCGAACATCCCGAGGCCGATGACGGCCTTGCGGGTGGTGGTGGTGCGCATCGCGGGTTCCTGGGGTTTGGCTTGCTCCCCTTGGATCGGCGTTTCCTCCGAGGAGGAAGAGGCTGGGGGCCTCAAAGCAGGCACTCACGTCCTGTTAGGCACGCTCACGTTGCGTGACCGTGCCACGCGGTGCCCGGATCACCCGTGGGGGGCGTTGACACCGGGCTAGTCCGTCTGGTCCTTCAGGTTGAACGTCAACCGTGGGGTGCTGGTCAGGCGGTCAGCAGGCCCTCGCCGGACAGGAGTCGGAAGAGGTCGAGGACCCAGTCGATCAGTTCGCCGACGACGGTGCTGTTGCGGTCACTGACCTCGGTGACGGCGGCGGCGGTGCGCTCCTGGGGGGCCGCTTCGGCCTCTTCCTCGGCCTGCGTCGGTGCCGGCTGCTGGACCTTGGTGCCGTCCCACAGGAAGATGCTGTCGGCGACGTTCCAGTGGGTGGCGAGGTGGCCGCGGACCTGCGAGGAGGCGTTGAAGTAGTCATCCGTGTTGCAGTCGAGGAGGCGGTTGTTGTGGTCGCCGTCGCCAGCGGTGGCGTCGTTGTCGTCCACGCAGACCAGGGAGACGTCGTTGTTGCCGTCGGCGTAGCACATGAGGTCCCACTGGTCGGTGCAGTGGTAGCCGCCGGAGGCGTTCGGGGCGGTGTTCTGGACGCCACCGAGGTTGTGGGTCAGCTCGTGCGCGGCGACCGAGTAGAAGCCGGCGTCGCCGGTGCCCCAGCAGGGGGCGTCGATGCGGGAGTAGCCGGTGGTGTGGTTGGAGGAGTTGGCCTCGCCGGCCCGGTCGTCGATCGGCACGGTGCCGATGCCGCAGATGCCGTCGCTGACGTTGACGAAGGCGAGGTACTTGCGGTCCTTGCGGTCGAAGCCGAGCTTGCCCAGGGCAGCGATCGTGGCCTGGAAGCCGTCGACGTCCGCCGCGGCCAGCGAAAGGCGGGTGATCGCGACGTTGCATCCCTTGTCCGTTGCCTGCGTGGTCCAGCGGACGTGGCGGTCGGCGCCGTCACGCTGTGCGGATGCCTCGTAGGTCCAGGTGACCTGACCGGCCCAGCGACGCAGGTCAGCGTCGGCGGCGGGGGCGATCTCGGAGCCGGTGACGTCGATGGCGAGCAGCTCGACGCGCTGGCCGTCGGTGCCGTTGCCCATGCAGGTCGGGGGGAGGGCCGGAACGGCGCCGTCGACCTTGTTCCGGGTGGCCGTGTTGTTGGCCGCGGCCGTCTTGTTCTGCGTGACGGGCGTGGTCGGGACGGTCACGACGTTGCCGAGGAGATCGGTGGTGGTCTGTGCGGCGACCTGCTCGACGACTGCGGTCGTGTCGGCGAGCACCTCATCGAGGGTGAGGAGGTGGTCGTCGTTGCCGTGGGTGCAGAGCGTGGAGCCGTCGGCCAGCAGCAGGGCCTCGAGCCCGGCGCAGATGCCCGCCGCGCTCGCCGTGCCGACGCCAGCACCGGAGATGGCGAGCGTGGCGCCCAGGAGGGCGGCGATCGAGGTGAAGCGTGAGGTGCGAGCCATGGCTGCGGGCCTTGTCTGCGGGGCGCCGGTCGATCCGGCCGCACCCTTTGCCTCGTCGTCGCGGCCATCTGGCCGGACCCTTGTGACCTGTTCTGATCAGGGGTCGTTGGGTTGGGGGCCAGTGCCCGGGGCCAGATGGCCCGAGTCGGTGGCACGACCGGTCCAACGACGTTCAGGTACCCCTGTCAACGTCGCCGGCGACGGGTGGTTGACACCCCGTGGTCCGGGTCGTACGCCCCATTGGCGGTGGGCGGGGCGCATGGTCATCGGTTGACAACCGGGCCCGAAAACCAGACGAGCCTCGCGTTGCCGCGAGGCTCGTGATGGTGGACCTGAGGGGATTTGAACCCCTGACCCCTTCCATGCCATGGAAGTGCGCTGCCGAACTGCGCCACAGGCCCTTGAACGACCGTTGCCGGGCGTGGGCGAAAGGTAGCAACCGGGGCAGGGCCCGGTGAACCCCGCCGTGGCTGCCCCGTCCTGCGCACGGTCGCGGCTTGCGCCCGTCTCCCTACCCTCGTGAGCCCCCGACTTCCCTCGAGGCCTGCATGCGCTCCCGCCACCCCGCTGCCCGCAACGCGGCCCTCGCCATGGCCGCCCTGGTCGCCACGTCGGCCTGCTCCGGCGCCTCGGAGGCCCCAACAGCTGCGCTGATCCCCAGCGAGACCGTGGCGGACGCCCCGCCGACCGATGCGGATGCTCCGGGCGGCCAGGGAGCCACCGACGATGCCCCGGACGACACGGCCTCGGCGACCAGCACGGACGCACCGAGCCAGACGGACGCCCCGTCCGCCCCGGCATCGTCGCCCTCGCCCGCTCCCGCCTCGTCGGCGCCCCCGGCCAGCAACCCGCCGACCTCCCCCGACGGCAGCGGCACCCTGCACCCGGTCCCGGCCGGCACCTGGGCGTACGCGACCGATGGGTGGTCGCAGCTGGGGGAGAACCCGCGGCGCGATCTTCCTTCCCGAACCACGCTCGAGGTCACGGCCGCGGGCAGTGACGACATCCAGCACCAGACCCGGGACACCCGCGACGACGATGGCTACGGATCCAGGAACACGACCACCCTGCGCTACGGCGTCGAGGGCGTCGTGCTGCTCTCCACGGTCCTGGAGAGCACGGTCGATGTCTTCGGGTCACCGTTCACCCAACAGACCAACCTCGAGGCCAAGCCGCCGGTCGTGATCGCCCCCAACGGTGTGGACGTCGGCGACCGGGCCAGCCTGCACCTCGTTGGCGACGAGGTCGAGGTGGACGGCGCGATGACCGTGGTGGCCCGTGAGACGGTCACCGTCGCAGGCAAGGCGGTCGACACCCTCAAGGTCGAGGTCCAGTACACCCTGACCGGTGAGATCGAGGGCACGTCGAACGCCACGTGGTGGGTGCGCCCATCCGATCTGTTGATCGTCCGGGAGATCTCCAGCACCGACGTGATGTCGCGCGGGCTTCGCTACCGCGAGGAGTACGAGTCGACGCTGACGAGGATGTCACCGGCCTGAGCGCTGGGGGCCCGGGGCTACCCTCGCTCGCCAGTCCCCACTCAGCTCGCGAGGCCCCGTCATGTCCACCGAACGCGTCGAGATCCCGGCCTACGAGCCCTTGGACTTCGAGCCCGGCATCGCCGCGCGGTGGGAGGCCGACCGGACCTACTCGGTCGAGGTCACGCCCGAGGACGACCCGTACTACGCGGTCACCATGTTCCCGTACCCGTCGGGTGACCTGCACATGGGCCACGCCGAGATCTTCACGATCCACGATGCGCTGGTCCGTCACAAGCGCATGACCGGGCACACGGTCATCAACCCGATCGGCTGGGACTCGTTCGGCCTGCCAGCGGAGAACGCCGCGAAGAAGCGCGGCGCCAATCCCCGCACCTGGACCTACGACAACATCGAGGAGCAGGCGGCCTCGATCGTCCGCCTCGGCTACTCGTTCGACTGGGACCGCCGCCTGCACACGTCCGACCCGGAGACCTACAAGTGGACGCAGTGGGGCGTCACGGAGCTGTTCCGCATGGGCTTGGCCTACCAGCGTGAGGCGCTGGTCAACTGGTGCCCCGGCTGCCAGACGGTCCTGGCCAACGAGCAGGTCGTGGACGGGCTCTGTGAGCGTTCCGAGGACCCGGTGGAGCGCAAGCCGCTGACCCAGTGGTTCTTCAAGATCACGGACTACGCCCAGCAGCTCCTCGACGACATGGAGCACATCGACTGGTCTGACCGCGTCAAGAACATGCAGCGCAACTGGATCGGCCGCTCCGAAGGAGCCGAGGTCGACTTCGCCGTTGCTGGCTCGGACGAGAAGGTGACGGTCTACACGACCCGCCCCGACACCATCTTCGGTGCCACGTACTTCGTCTTCGCCCCGGAGCACCCGCTGGTCGAGGAGCGGATGGCCGGCAATGCGGACTACCTCGAGTTCCGCGAAGCGGTCGCCCGCAAGTCCGAGATCGAGCGGATGTCGACCTCCGACAAGTCCAAGCGCGGCCTGCGCCTCGACTTCGACATGGTCAACCCGTTCACCGGCGACGTCATCCCGGCCTACGCCGCCGACTACGTCCTCATGGACTACGGCACCGGCGCCATCATGGCCGTGCCAGTCGGTGACCAGCGTGACTTCGACTTCGCTCGCCAGGAGGGCATCGACGTCAAGGTCATCATCCAGCCCACGGACGAGGACGGCACGGAGCTGGCCCCGCTGGACGCGGACACCATGACCGAGGCGTACGTCGGCCCGGGCCACATCGTGAACTCCGGCCCGCTGGACGGCATGCAGTGGCAGGACGCCAAGAAGAAGGCCATCGAGCTGGCCGTCGAGCAGGGCATCGGCAAGGCCGTCGTCAACTTCCGTCTCCGCGACTGGCTGATCTCCCGCCAGCGCTCGTGGGGCGCCCCGCTCCCGATCATCCACTGCCCGTCGTGTGGCCCGGTCGCGGTGCCGCTCAAGGACCTCCCGGTCGCCCTGCCGGACGACCTGGACTTCACCGTCGAGGGCTCGCCGCTGGCGATGCACCCGACGTGGAAGAGCGACGTCGTCTGCCCGGAGTGCGGCAACGCGGACGCCGTCCGCGACACGGACACGATGGACACGTTCGTCGACTCCAACTGGTACTTCCTGCGCTACCTCGCCCCGAAGGACGACACGCAGGCGTGGCCCGCGGACCTCGCCAACCGGGTCCTGCCGATGGACCAGTACACCGGCGGGATCGAGCACGCGATCCTGCACCTGCTGTACTCGCGCTTCTTCGTCAAGGCGATGCGTGACGCCGGCCACCTCGCCGTCGACGAGCCGTTCGGCGCCCTGCTCAACCAGGGCCAGGTCATCCTCAACGGGACCGGCATGTCCAAGACGAAGGGCAACATCGTCGCCCCGGTCGAGGTCTACGGCACCTACGGCGCGGACACGCTGCGCGCGACGATGCTCTTCGCCTCGCCGCCTGAAGACGACATCGACTGGGCCGACGTCTCGCCCCAGGGCATGTACAAGTGGCTCAGCCGCGTGTGGCGTCTGACGATGACGCACGTGCTGACTGGCCAGGCCGACGGCGGCCCCGCCGACGCCGCGAAGGCGCTGCGCAAGGCGACCGCCCAGGCCGTCGTTGACGCCAGTCGCGAGTACGAGCTCAAGAAGTACAACACCGCCATCGCGAAGATGATGGAGCTGACCAACGCCCTGCTGGCCGCCGAACGTGCGGAGCTGACGGGCGCACCCGTCCGCGAGGCGCTGGAGGCCCTGCTCAAGCTGCTGGCACCGATCGGGTCGTTCATCACCGAGGAACTCTGGACGCGCCTGGGCAACGAGGGGTCCGTGCACGACCAGTCGTGGCCGGTCGCCGACGAGTCCCTGCTGGTCGAGGCCGAGGTCGAGATCCCCGTGCAGGTCAACGGCAAGATGCGCGGCAAGATCACGGTCGCGACGGGTGCCGACCAGGCCGCCGCTGAGGCCGCCGCCCGCGCCGACGAGAACGTGGCGAAGTTCCTCGACGAGGGCACGGTCCGCAAGGTCATCTTCCGCGAGGACCGGATGCTGAACTTCGTCGTCGGTTGACCGCGAAGGTCAGCGGTCGTCGGTCCGCCCGCGAGCCAGGGCGAAGCTGAACTTCGACCCGGTGCCAAGGGTCGAGGTGATGTCCAGCTGACTGTCGTGCATCGCCAGGACCTCGCCGCAGAAGGCCAGGCCCAGCCCCAGGCCCCGTGTGGACCGGGTGTGGGGATCGCCGCCGCGGAAGAACCGTTCTCCGAGCTGTTCGATCTCGCCGGGTGGGATGCCGGGGCCGTTGTCGACCACCTCGACCACGGCGTTGGGCCCGTCGTGCAGCACGAAGACCCGGACGCTCGTGCCTTCGGGTGTGTGGCGGCAGGCGTTGACGACGAGGTTCTCGACGACTCGTTCGATGAGCAGCGGATCGGCGAAGGCCTCGCCGCGCCCCTGGTGCGGCCCGGTCTCGACCGCGACGTCGTGCCCCAGGGTGACGGTCTCCAGTCGTGAGACCACACCTTGGACGAGATCGAGCAGCGCGACGTCGGCTCGGCGTGGCTGGACGATGCCTCGTTCCAGGCGGCTGAAGTCCAGCAGGGCCTCGATGACGTTCTCCAACCCGGCAGCGTTGGCGTGCATGCGAGTGGTCATGTCCCGGCGCATGGGCTCGGGCATCTGGTCCCAGCGCTGGTCCATGGTCTCCGCCATGCCCAGGACGACCGCCAACGGGGTTCGAAGCTCATGGGAGACGGTGGCCAGGAAGTCCTGCTTGAGCTCGTTGACGCGTTCCAGTTCGACCACCGTCGCCTGCTGGCGCGCGAACTCGCCCGCCAGTTCCAACGCCCGTCCGGCCTGGCCGGCGAGGAGTTCGAGCGTCTGCAGGTCCTGGTTGGTGATCTCGCGTCGCGTGGAGGCCCCAACGACGAGGGCGCCGCGTGCGACACCGTGAACGGAGATCGGGGCGCCGGCTGCAGACCCGAGTCGGCCGTCGTACTTCGGGTTCGCGTCGGCCACGGCGGGATAGTCGGGCCAGGCGACGGGCGCCCCCGAACGGGCGATCTCCCCGAAGACGCCGATCGGCTCCTGCGGCCCTTCGGTGATCTCCGGTGGCAGGTTGCGATGCGCCCCGAAGACGAAGCCCTCACCGACGGGATCCGGGACGTAGATGCCTCCGACATCCCAACCAAGATCCGCGGTCGAGTCCACGAGGGCCTGCAAGACGACGTCGGGCTCCAGCGCCTGCAGGTCGCGCGCTGCCGTGGTCACGATGGCCAGTTGACGGGCGTGCTCGGTGGCGGTGGCGTGTGCGTCGATGGCCTGCTGCAGAGTGACACGGTGCGCCCGTCCTGCGGTCCAGGTCACCCAGACGACCATCAGCAGGATGACGAGCTGGACGACCGTGACGAAGTCCGTCTGGTCCGGCTTGTCAATGGCGTGGATGACAACGGCCAGTATCGGGATGAACGCCAGGGCTCCGATGGCCAGCGGCCGCGAGTAGATGGCTCCCAGCGCGGCGACAACCAGCATCGCGAGGGGGAAGACGGGCGAGTCCGAGAGGAACACCAGCGCGGCCCCGTAGATCAGGCTGTGCACGATCGGGTACAGCTCCATCCACCACTGGCCACGGGACGTACCCGCCAGGTCGTCCCACGGGATGAGCAGGGTCGTCACGTTGAGCGCCGTCAGCGTCAGGGCGAGGACGGTGCGCTCGAGGAAGGACAGGTCGAGCTCGAAGCCCTCGAGCGTCGAGAGCGTGAACGCGATCCAGATGACGAAGAGGTACGCGAAGGCGAACCGCCGGATGACGGACGACATGAAGTGACCGACCGCGGCATCGACGGTCAGGACATCCGAGGTGGATGGGGTCTGGCTCACGGGAGGGGGCTCCGAGGCAGCGGCGATGTGTCGTCGGTCACTACGGTCACCAGCACCCTAGGCAGCACACGAGGTCCGCATGCGAATGGTCGTCGCCCTGGGCGGCAACGCCCTGTACGGCGGCAGCACCCCGCGCCCTGAGCGTGCGCGTCGACTGGCCAGCACGGCCAGGCAACTGGCCGACCTGGTGGCCGAGGGCCACGAGATCGTCGTCACCCACGGCAACGGTCCGCAGGTCGGGGCGCTCATGCTGGACCAGGAGGCCCGCTCCGCCCGTGACGGCGGCGGACTGCCGCTGCCGCTGGACGTCTGTGTCGCGATGACGCAGGCGGAGATCGGGTATCGGCTCCAACGCGCACTCGGTCGCGAACTCGCCAACCGTGACCTTGCGCGTGAGGTCGTCGCGCTGGTGACCCAGGTTCTCGTCGACCTCCACGACCCCGCGTTCGCCCGCCCGACCAAGCCGATCGGTCCGTACTGGGACCAGATGCCCCACGACGAGTCGCAGTATCTCAAGACCGAGGACGGCAAGTGGCGTCGCGTCGTCTCCTCACCCGCACCCCAGGCGCTCATCGAGGTGGGTGCCATCACGGCGATGATCGCGGCGGGAGCCGTCCCGATCTGCGCCGGGGGCGGCGGTGTCCCGGTCGTGCGTGACGGCGCCAAGCTGACAGGGATCGAAGCCGTCGTCGACAAGGATGCGACCAGCGCCCTGCTGGCCTGCGACCTCGACTCCGAGGGTCTGCTCATCCTGACCGACGTCCCGTACGTCATGCTCGATCGTGGGACACCGCAGGCCCGGTCGCTGGACGAGATCACCACGACGGACGTCGAGGAGTTGGTCCGATTCGGCCAGGCTTCCAAGGGCTCCATGGGCCCCAAGCTGGAGGCCTTGGCGCGCGCTGCGACGGAGGGCCGTTGGGCAGCTCTCGGTCCACTGGAACGGACCGCGGACATCGTCCGTGGGGCCATCGGCACGCGCGTCGTGCCCGGCCCGTCCTCGGGTCTGCTGGCCGGACGGGGCGCGTCGTGATCGCGGTCGTCACGGACTCCACCGCTGATCTGCCGGCGGAGCTCGCGGAGAAGCGAGGCCTGCGGGTCGTGCCGATGTCGGTGACCTTCCAGCAGGAGACCCTCATCTCCAGGATCACCATCACCGACGAGGAGTTCTACGAACGACTCGCCACCTCCACGACCCTGCCGACGACGTCCCAGCC
>CBDTZE010000039.1:0-10645 GCA_965364815.1 uncultured Nitriliruptoria bacterium
GCTGCGCCCGCACCTGCACCTGCAGCGGCCCCGGCTCCGACCGGCTCCCTGCCCGTCGTGACGGCCGCCCCGGCGCCGATGTTCTGAGCTTGCAACACGACGTCCGGTCCCTCGCCGCAGTGGCGTCGGGCCGGCGCCGTGGTTTTGGCCGATTAGTCTGCGGAGCGCGACGATCGGAAGTGCGCACATGGACCTCTCCGGCAAGGCCCAGCGGGTGCTCGGCGCACTCGTCGAGAAGGCCATGGCGACCCCCGACGGCTACCCGCTGTCCGCGAATGCCCTGCGGGGTGCGTGCAACCAGAAGACGGCTCGTGAGCCGGTCGTCGCCTACCTCGACACGGACGTGTCCGAGGGGATCGCCGAGCTCAAGTCGCACGGCCTGGTGCTGACCAAGTACCAGCACGGTTCGCGCGTCCCGAAGTACGCCCACCTGCTGCACGAGAAGCTCGACCTGCGCCCCGGCCAGCTCGCGGTCATCGGTGTGCTGCTCCTGCGTGGGCCGCAGACAAGCGGCGAGGTCAAGAGCCGCACCAACCGCATGCACGACTTCGCCTCACTCGGCGAGGTCGAGGAGACCCTGGCGGGCCTGCAGGACCACAAGTTCCACGGGGCGCAGGTGCAGCAGTTGGAACGCGCCCCGGGCCAGAAGGAGGAGCGGTGGCGTCACCTCCTCGGCGACATCCAGGTCGGTGAGTCCCCGGCGCAGGCGGCCACGAAGGCCGAGACCGCCCGTGAGCTCGAGGACCTGCGTGCCGAGGTCGTGGAGCTCCGCGCCCGCAACGCGGAACTGACCGCGGTGGTCCTCGACCTGCGCACGACCCTGGACGAGCTCACCGCCCCCTGACGAGCGTCCGGTGGTCAGGTGGGGAGGCGGCCCGCGTCGATCGCGGCCTGCCAGGCGGCGCATGCGGCGCGACAGCCCTCGACGGTCGGGACCAGGGCGAGACGCATCCACCCCTCGCCGCTGGGGCCGAAGGCGCGCCCCGGCGACGCCACGATGCGTTCGGCGATGAGGGCTTCGGCGTAGGCAGCGTCGTCCCCGCCGGGCACGCGCAGCCAGACGTAGAACGTCGCCTGCGACCCGGACACCTCGATGGTGTTGCTGGCCAGGAACGGCAGCACGACGTCACGCTTCGCCGCGAAGATCTTGCGTCGTTCGTCGACGTGGTCCTGGTCGCCCCAGGCCGCGGTGGCCGCCTCCTGGACGAAGTCCGGTGACGCCGTCCCGACGTTCGGTCGCAGCAGCTTCATGCGGCGGATGAGTTCGGGGTCGCCGATGATCGCCCCGGAGCGGTACCCGGTCATCCCGGATCGCTTCGACAAGGAGACGAACGCCACGACGCCGGACACGTCGCCGTCGCAGGCCTCGAGGACGGACGGGGCGGGCTCGTCGAACCAGACCTCCTGGTAGCACTCGTCGGAGCACAGCAGGATGTCGTTGGCCCGGGCAACCTCGATCTGGCGGCGGTACCAGTCGACGTCAGCGACGGCCCCGGTCGGGTTGTGGGGGTAGTTGAGCCAGGCGATGCAGGCGCGGTCGAGCCGTTCCTGCGGGAGCTCGTCGAGGGAGAGTTTCCAGCCGCCCTCGTGGGTCAGGGAGATCGCGTCTCCCTCGCCGCCGGCGAACAGGGCCCCGCGTTCGTAGACCGGGTAGCCGGGCTCCCCGTACAGCACGTGGCGACGCGGACCGGAGGCGTCCAGGACCGCGAGGGGCAAGTGGAAGATCGCTTCCTTGGAGCCAGCGCTGGGCACGACGTGCAGGTCCGGGTCGAGGCCCGTGACCCCGTGGCGACGCGCCATCCACTCGACGATGGCGACACGCAGCGATCGTTGGCCGACGGCGGTCGGGTAGCGGTGCACCGGGGCGCGCTCGATGGCGTGCAGCAGCGCGTCCCGGATGAGCGCAGGGGTGGGCTCGTCGGGGTCGCCGATGGAGAAGTCGAAGAAGGGCTGGCCGTCACCGCGCATCGCGACGGCGAGGTCCTGGATCCGCGCGAGCGGGTAGCCGCCGAGTTGGTCGAGGGCCGGGTTCGAGGTGAACACGTCAGTCCTTCGTGGGGGAGGGCAGGTCGAGTCGGTGGCGGAGCAGAACGGCCTGCTCGCGCATGCCTGCTCGCTCGTAGAGCGACTGGGCGCCGAAGATGTTGTCGCTGTCCACGCCGAGTTCGACGCGTCCGACGCCCCGATCGTGGAAGGCGCGGAAGGTCGAGGACAGCAGCGAGAGGCCCACGCCGTGCCCCCGGGCCTGTTCGCGCACGGCCAGGAGCGCGACCCAACCCGACCGCGCCAGGCGATCGTTGCGGGCGACGATCGCGCCAAGCAGTTCGCCGTCCGTCGCGGTGCGCAGGCTGGGCCGTGCGGCCTCGGCGACGAACCAGAGCGACGGGTCGAAGTCCTCATGGGTGACGTGCTCGGCCTCGAACTGCTCCCAGGTCGACGGTGCCCGGCCCAACTCGTCGGCGAAGGACGCCACGATCACGCGATGAACCGCACGGAGGTCCGACTCGCCGTCGGGGTTGCGAAGCGTCACGTCGGTGGCCTGCGGCACGTCCGGCGACCGTCGGTCGAACCGGATCTCCATGCGACGATGCCGACGGACCGTGTCGAACCCGAGGCCGCGGAGCAGTTCGATTCGGTGGTCGGCCTCGGGGGTCACGATCGTGACGGCGTCGACGTCGTCCGAAGCCGCGGCCAGGGCGACCGCGCGATCGTGGGCCTGCGTCAACAACCAGGCATCGAGGTTGGCCTCGCCCCACCAGTCGGGGTGGCTGTACACGGACATGCGGACGTGCGGGCCGGTGCGCTCCACCAGGAGCCAGCCGTCGACGCGGGGTCCGTTGCGCACCACCAGCGAGTGCTCGCCGAGGTCGGAACCCAAGGGGCTGATCCACGAGGCCAGGTCGGCCGGCGAGGTCTCGATCTGCCCGATCGTGCGAAGGTCCACCAACTGCAACAGGCCCACGACGTCATCGACGTCGCGGGGCTCCATGGGGGACACGATCAGGCCCGCTGGCAACGTCGACATGTTCCCCTCCGGGTCGGGACCGGCCATCGACGGCACGATGAAGATGTACCCCGGGGCCGTGCGCCTACGATGCCGGACATGAACGACGAACGACAGACCGTCCTGGTCCGGGTCTCCGGACGCGACCGCCCCGGCATCACCGTGGGCCTCCTGGGCGTGCTCGCCGCCGGCGGCGCCGACGTCTACGACATGGAGCAGTTGGTCGTCCGTGAACGGCTGACGCTGGACCTGCTGGTCAGCGTCCCGGCAGGTGCCGACCTGCTCAAGGACCTGCTCTTCTTCGGGTGGGAGCAGGAAATCGAGATCGACTTCGAGGTCGTGGAGTCGGTCAGCACACGGGCCAACAAGGAGCGGTATGCCGTGACCGCCATCGGCCGCCGGCTCTCGCCCGACGCGTTGGGTGCCGTGACGGGAGCGATCGCCGCCGCCGGCGGCAACATCGACCGGATCGTTCGTCTCTCGCGTTACCCGGTGGTGTCCTACGAGTTCGAGGTCGTCGACGGCGACATGGACCAGATGCGCGAGGCCCTCGTCGGGGTCGCCGGGCGTGACGACGTGGACATCGCCGTGCAGGCCGCGGGTCTCGGGCGGCGCGCCAAGCGGCTGGTCGTCCTGGACGTCGACTCCACGCTCATCCAGAACGAGGTCATCGAGCTGTTGGCCGAGGAGGCCGGCGCCCTGGCCAAGGTCGCCGAGATCACCGAACGCGCCATGGCCGGCGAGTTGGACTTCACCGAGTCGCTCACGGAGCGCTGCGCCCTGCTCGCCGGGCTCGACGAGTCAGCGATCGCGCGCGTCGCCGAACGCATCGAGCTGACGCCCGGGGCGCGCACGTTCGTCCGGACCCTCAAGCGCCTCGGCTTCAAGGTCGGGATCGTCTCTGGCGGGTTCACGCAGCTGACCGACGGCCTCAAGGCGGAGCTCGACCTCGACCATGCCGAGGCCAACACCCTCGAGATCGTCGACGGGAAGCTCACGGGGCGCGTCGTCGGACCGGTCGTGGACCGCGCCCGGAAAGCGGAGATCCTGCGCGAGTTCGCGGCCCGCGAGAACATCTCGGTCTCCCAGACCGTCGCCGTCGGGGACGGCGCGAACGATCTGGACATGCTGGCCGCCGCAGGACTGGGCATCGCGTTCAACGCCAAGCCCGTCGTCCGCAAGGCAGCGGACACCGCACTGTCGGTGCCGTTCCTCGACGCGATCCTCTTCGTGCTCGGGTTCCGGGGCGATGACGTCGAGCAGGCCGAGGTCGCCGACGGCTTCGACGTGGAGCACCGACTCCCCGTCGAGGGCAACCCGCCCGTCTGACCTCGACGGCCGATGTCAGACGAGGCCGACGGGGCCGCGTGGCGCTTCTCGCAGCACCTTCTCGTAGATGTCGATGCGACGGGCGACAGCCATGCCGGCCCGGGAGTAGAGCTTCAGGGCGCCTTCGAGGGTGTCGTCGTCGACGCTCAGGCCGGCGCGGTTGAGCCCGCGTTCGCGGAAGGCGACGAACCCGTGCTTGAGCAACCCGTCGGCAACGCCCTTGCGGCGCCACTCGGGCACGACGGCCAGGTCGCGCACGTGACCGAGGATGGGGTCGTCGGGCACACCGACCTCGCAGAGGATCCCGCCGACGAGTTCGCCGTCGGCTTCGGCGACGAACCAGAGGCTCGGGTCGAAGTCGTCGTGGCGGTCCATGAGGATCCACCGCCAGTCCTCGAACGGGGTCGGGTGGAAGTCGTGATGGTCCGCGAAGCCGCGCTGCATGGCGGCCCACAGGTCGCGTGTGTCCTGCTCCGGGTCGAACGGACGGATGGTGACGCCCCAGGCGCGTGGCCCGGTGCGGCTGGCCGCCTTGGCCAGGTCGATCCGCATGGCGAGGCGATGCCGCACGGCGGTGTAGCCCAGCCGTTCGTACAACTGCCGCGCACGGTCATTGCCGTTGTCGTTGGTCGTCCGGGCCACCACGGCGCCGAAGGCATGGGAGCGCTCCGCAACCTGCCATGCGCGCTGCTCGCCGCGCGAGAGCAGGAAGGTCGCCAGGCCCGCCCCGGTCGCGTCCGGATGGACGCGGCCGTCGTTCCAGATCTCCACGCCACCGCGGCCGTCGTGCTCCTCGGCGAAGTGGGCGTATCCGGCAACGAGCCCGTCGTGCTCTCGTTCGACGACCAGGGCCTCGTTCCACCAGTCGTCGCGTGTCCGGTGCAGCAGCAGGTCGACCTCGCTGACCAGTTGCAGGTCACGCTGCCGTGCCACGGCGTTGTAGAGCTCGACCAGCGCTGGCAGATCCTGCTCACGCGGTGGTCGCGCGACGAAACCCTCCGCGAGGTTCGCGGAGGCGTCAGGGGTGGTGCTCTGCGACACGAACCTCGTCCTCGTCCGATGCTGATCGTAGGAGCCGAGCGGCCCCGAGGCGGCGGCTACCCTCCGGGCCGATTCGCAGGCCAACCTGTCAGTGGAGCCACTCGTGTCCCGCGTCACCGTTCATCACGTCACCCAGCCCTTGCGGCTGCCCCTCATCGAGGAGGACGGACTGCGCACGCGGGCCGACCTCTCGAAGCTCCTCGGACCCGTCGGTCCCGAGGACCAGGCCGCTCCGGGGCGGTACGCCAACGGCAAGCGGGTGTCGGCCTTCCTGAACCGCGACTACGCCGCCACGCAGGTCGGCGACCTCGGCGGCGGCCTGGTCGAGTTCTCCGTGGACCCCAAGAAGGTCCTCGCCGCACCCGCCTCCGCGCGGGACGCCAAGGACCCGGCCGCGTACTGGGCTGCGGCCAAGACCCTGGCCGAGTGGCTGCCCGACGCCCCCGACGACCTCGAGGTCCACTCGAACGTCGGCGTCCGCGTCAAGTTCTGCGCCCTGAAGGCGCCCCTGTTCACCGACGCGGACCTCGGCGACTTCGCCCCGCTGGTCGCGGCGGTCGCCGACACCGACCGGGTCTCGGCCAAGGCGCTCATGCACCTGGCCGTCATCGCGGCCGACGGTGACTTCGAGTCCCCGGAGTTCAAGGCCGCCTGCGCGCTGGCCTGGCGTGACGACGCCGACATGGGCGACATCGTCGGCGAGCTCGTGGACATCGGCCCGGACAAGGTGGCCTCGGCCGCCCTGGCCGAGTTCGCCGGTGCTGCACCCGAGGCCGCAGAGAAGCTCCGCGCGACCCTCGAGGAGACGAAGGACTGGGCGGAGACCAACGGCCTCGAGATCGGCAAGGGCATCTTCGCCCGCACCGCGCTCTACCTCGACCAGATCGACGCCCACGCTCGCTGAGCGGGGCGCGTCGACAGCTTCAGCGGGACCGCCTTCGGGCGGTCCTTCGCTGTTTGCGTGTCAGAGGCTGACGATGTTCAGGTTCGTGACCCGGGTCTCGTCGCCGTCGGACTGCAGTTCGTAGCGAACGCGCTGACCGATGCGCAGCTCCAGCAGGCCGGAGGCAGCGAAGGCCTCACGGTCAATGCCCATCTCGGCGAGTTGGTCGGAGAGCAGGACGGCGGTCTGCGTGCCGTGGTCGTAGCTCTTGACGGTGCCCTGCGGCATGGCATGCTCCGCGGTCGAATGGAAGAAGTTGTGTGCGCGGCGTGAGGGTAGCCGTCACACTGTGAGCCCCTCCGACGACACACCTGGCGGAAATCATGTCCATCGAAGACGGCACGTCCACGGACGCAACCAAGCCTGGCAAGGGCGACAAGGCCGGCAAGGCCGACGGGAACGTCACGGTTGGCAAGGCCAAGACACCGATCAGCCAGCAGGTCGGCCGGATCATGATGGTCGTCGCCGGCGGCATCTTCACGCTGTTCGCGCTCTTCAACGCCCAGTACGTCGATTTCTCGTGGGTCTTCGGCCAGACCGAGGTGCTCACGCAGGGAACGGAGCGGATCAGCGGCGGCGTGCCGCTCATCATCCTGCTCATCGCGTCCTTCGTGCTTGGCGCCATCGTGGGCCTGGGCGCGTCAGCGCGTCGCCGCAAGCGCGGCTGACCCTCCCCGGCGAGCTGTGACCGAATGCCGCGATGTGACGTGACGCCGCGGATGCGCGGCATCTCGATGCATCGCGGCTTTTCGATGCGTCGGGTCAGGCGTCCGGCGTGGCCGCGCCGTCGGTCGCGGCTGGGCTGGCGCCGTGCGTCTTGAGCCAGCGGGCGGTGTTGCGGCCGAGGTTCTTGGCGGTCGCGAGCCGTTCGAGGTCGTGATCCGTGTCGACGTCCAGGGCAAAGCCGGGGAGTCGCAGGATCGTCGGCATGACGCCGGAGTCCAGTGCCCGCGCCGCGTGCAGCGCTGCGGACTCTGGTCCGTAGCAGGTCGAGATCACCCCGACCGGACGCCGCAGGAGCGCCCCGGTCCCACCATCGTCGGTCGGGGCGATGACCACGTCGCCGGGCGCGTAGAGCAGCGCCCGGACGTCGTTGGCCGTGATGGTGGGCAGGTCGGCGTGGATGACCAGCAGGTCGCTGATGGCGGGGTTCGCCGCCATCGTCGTGGCCTGGACGGCCTCGTCGAGGCCACGGCAGTCCACGGGGTCGCGGTTGGCCGGGACCTTCTGGTTCCTGGCGATCTGCGCCGACTCGTCATCGCCGGCTGCGACCAGGATGTGATCGACGTGTGCCTCGCGCAGGGCAACGACCACGTCGGCGAACATGGCGGTGCGCAACGCGGCGATGGCGTCGTCGGGGATCACGCCAGCGAGGCGGGACTTGCCGGCGCGGAGGGGGATCACGACCGTGGGTTGCTTCATGGGGTGAACGTAACGCCGCCGCGGCCGAGGACTATCGTCGGCCTTCACAGCACGTCGTCGGGAGCAGCGTGGGCAAGGTCGCGGTCATGGGTGCCGGTTCGTGGGGCACGGCGTTTGCCGTCATGTCCTGTGACGCTGGCCAGGAGGTGACGCTCTGGGCACGGCGTGAGGACGTCGCGGCGGAGATCAACGAGCGCCACACCAACGCGGCGTATCTGCCGGACGTGGAGTTGCCCCCGGGGCTTTCCTCGACCAGCGACCCGGAGCAGGCCCTCGCCGGCGCCGACGTCGTGGTGCTGGCCGTGCCGTCCGTCGGGATCGTCGACCAGTTGGCCGCCTGGGGACACGCCATCGGGGCGGACGCCACGCTGGTGTCGCTGATCAAGGGTGTCCAGGTCGACACGCTCCAGTTCGGCTCGCAGGTGATCGCCCAGGGCCTCGACTGCGACCCCGACCGGGTCGTCGTCGTGTCCGGTCCCAACCTGGCCAAGGAATGCGCGCAGCGACTGCCCGCCGCGACCGTTGCCGCCTCGCCTGACCTCGCCCGTGCGGAACAGGTGCAGGCCGCCGTGATGGCGCCCTACTTCCGCGTCTACACGAACCCCGACAAGGTCGGCGTGGAGATCGGCGGCGCCGTCAAGAACGTGGTCGCCCTGGCGGCCGGCATCGCCGAGGGCATGGGCTTCGGCGACAACACCAAGGCGATGGTCATCACCCGTGGGCTGGCGGAGATGCAGCGTCTCGGCGTCGCCCTCGGCGGCGAGCCGCTGACCTTCTCCGGCCTGGCCGGTGTCGGTGACCTCGTCGCAACCTGCACCTCGCCCAAGAGCCGCAACCGGACGGTGGGCGAGAAGCTCGGCCGCGGCATGACGCTGGACGACATCATCTCGCAGATGAACATGGTCGCCGAGGGCGTGAAGAGCTCCAAGGCCATCGTGCAGTTGGCCCAGGAAGCACAAGTCGAGATGCCGATCGCCAGCGGTGTCGTCTCCGTCGTGCACGAGGGCGTCGCCCCGGGTGAGATGGTCAAGTCGCTCATGACGCGAAGCGCCAAACCCGAGATCTACGGGATGCCGTGAGCCGGAACGTCCTTCGGTTGGTGGCGGTCGTCGCCGCACTGGTGGCCGCCTGGCTGCTGGTGCTGCGGCCAGCAACGGTCGACAACTCGACCCTGCCGGGAACCAACGTCCCGGCGCCGCTGGTTCTGCCGACCAGCACCGACACCCTCGACCTCGAAGTGGTGGGCACGCTGGAGCACGACGTCGTGCACGCGGTCGAGCTGCGACCCGCCCCGGACCACCGCATCCTCGCGCTGACACCGGCGACCGGTGAGGTCGTGACCGTGCGGTCCTTCACGAACCTCGAGCAGACGTTCGGCATCGCCCGCGCCCCGTCCGGCGATCAGTTGGCCGTGGCGTACGTCGCGGACGTGTCGACCCGTGGCAACGGCCTCTGGGTGCTGGCCCTCGACGACCCGTCGGACTTCCGCGAGGTCATCCCGGCGGTGACGGGCGTCTACCTGACCGACCCCCTGTGGATGGACGACGATCGGCTCCTGCTCACCCGGACCGACGTCCGCGTGGGTGACCCGAGCTTCGACCTCGTGGCCGTCGAGGTGTCCACGGGCGCCGTGACGCCCGTGGTCAACGACGCCGTGACCGCTGCGGTCGTCGACGGGATCGTTCACTTCCTGGAGCCCGATGAGCAGGCCAACGGGCGCGCCGTCCGACGCCTTGGCGAGGACGGCGGCATCTCCCCGGTCGTGCGGGCCGATGGCGACGCCACGATCGACCACCTGCTGGCTACCGCCGACGGCGGGCTGCTGTTCGCCGTGCACCAGGTCGACGAGGGCGGGATCACCGTCGGGGCGCCGGCCCTGGCCCATGTCGGCCCGTCGGTGTGGTGGACGACGCCCGCTGTGTCGCCCGCGCCGGCGGACTGGGGCCTGCCGTCCTCGTCCGTCCTCGATGCGGCGATGAGTCGTGAAGGCGCCCTGGTGGCCGTCGACCGCCAAGGCCTGTCGATCACCCGTGACGGTGTGCGACATCGGCTGCTGGACTCCCGTTCGCTGGTCTTCGTGGCCGCCTGACGACGATGGCGGGCCGCGCGGCGACCGCCCTCGGTGTCCTGCATCCGGACGTTCGCGGCCTTGGCGGGACATCCTCGTCGAGTCCGGGGGATCGGGCGCGTTGGATCGCGAAGGAGTCCTCAGGGATGCTCGACTGTTCTCGATCCAAGGAATGACCATGCGCCGCATCGTTGCTGCACTGGCCACTGCCCTCCTCGCCGCCACCGCCCTCCCGGCTTCCGCGCACGACACGGGCCTGGCGGTCAACCCCGACGAGACCACGCCGATCGAGCTCCAGACGGACAACGTCGAGCTGGTCGCGCACCACTGGTTCCCC
The DNA here is from genome assembly GCA_965364815.1 of uncultured Nitriliruptoria bacterium. Classification (GTDB taxonomy): domain Bacteria; phylum Actinomycetota; class Nitriliruptoria; order Nitriliruptorales; family Nitriliruptoraceae; genus CBDTZE01. The sequence continues at coordinate 10,145 of CBDTZE010000039.1, forward strand.
GAGGGGACCGACATGCAGTTCCAGCGCCGCGAGGGTGAGCAGATCTTCGACGGCCAGACGATCAACGCCACGAAGGACTTCGTCTTCGTCGGCGGCGACGCGAAGTCGGCCCCCGACGTCGGCGGCATCCACATCTTCGACATCACGGACCCGACGATGCCGGAACACATCGTCGACATCCAGTGCCGCGGGTATCACGCGGAGATCGCGGTCTACGAGAACCTGCTGATCCAGTCCTTCGACTCGGGCGGCTCCAACAGCCAGGGGTGTGTCGAGGAGTCCCTCAAGAAGTTCGACCCCAAGGAGATCGGCCAGACCGGCGCCGGTGTCCGCATCTATGACATCACCGACCCGGCCAACCCGGAGGTCGTCGCGTTCCTCAATGGGGAGGAAGGCATCGGCAACTCGGGCTCGCACAACGTGACCGTGCACGGTCCGGCCGGCCTGCTCTACCTCGCCCAGGCAGGCTTCACGCCGACCGGCACCTTCACGATCGTGGAC